>CAZJCO010000475.1:0-1503 GCA_964544375.1 uncultured Myxococcales bacterium | reverse complement strand
TGCTCGAGTGCTTGCTCGAGCTATCTGCGCGTGCTCCCGTCGCCAGCGGCGGCAGCATCGCGCGGCCGCGATTGTGCCTGAAACCGCGTGCCGACTGAATGCGCCGCGCCGGCTGAATATGCCACGCGGAGACGCGCGTTTTTTGCTTGCGGCAAGTCCTCACCTGTGGGCATCATGCGCGGTTGTCGCATGCGATAGCCGTGGCCGGCGGACCGCATTCTCGGATTAGATTTTTTGGCTTACCGACTATCGATCGATGATCCGATGATCTGACGATCTGATTATCTAAGGAGACAAGAGCATGGCCGAGAAGAAGGATAGCCCGGAACAGCTCGAGTTCCGAGAGTACTGCCGGCACTGGCTCGCCGAGAACCGCCCGCCCGCGCCCTCGTTTCGCATCCCCGAACATCCGATCGAGATAATGACCGAGGAGCAGCGACGCTACTTCTGCGACTGGCAAAAGAAGTGCTACGAGGCGGGACTGGTCGGCTGCGACTACCCGGTCGAATACGGCGGCGGCGGGCATCAAGGATTCCAGCGCATCGCCAGCCAGGAGATGTCGCGCGCCTCGGTGCCCTACCTGATCAACGTCATCGGCCTCGGCATGGCGGCGCCGACGATCCTCCACCACGGCACGGAAGAACAGAAAAAGCGCTACCTGGCGCCGCTGCTGGCGGCCGACGAGATCTGGTGTCAGGGTTTTTCCGAGCCCAACGCCGGCAGCGACCTCGCCAACGTGCAGACTTCTGCCGTACGCGACGGCGACAACTGGGTTCTCAACGGCCACAAAGTCTGGACCAGCCTGGCCCACTTCGCGAACTGGATGATCATCCTCACGCGCACGAGCAAGGACGACAAATACAAGGGGCTTAGCTACTTCATCTGTCCGATTGCCGACACCAAAGGCGTGACCGTTCGGCCGCTCATAAAAATGACCGGTGAGACCGGCTTCAACGAGGTGCTGTTCGAAGACGTCGTCATCCCCGACACGATGCGCCTCGACGAGGTCGGCAAAGGCTGGACGGTGGCGATGACGACGCTGCTGCACGAGCGCGGTGCGGCCGAAGGCGCGGGCGGCGGCGGCGGCCAATCGATCGATTCGCGCGTGCAGGCGCTGGTCGCCCTGGCCAAGCGCACCAAGCGCGGCGGACGCGCGGTCTGGGAAGACGCGGCCGTGCGTGACCGCATCATTCAGCTCGTCGTCCGCGCCGAGGGAATGCGCCAACTGTTTCGCCGCGCCGGTGTCGAGGCGCTGTGCGATGACCCGATGCGCATTCCCCTTCAGAGCAAACTGCTGAGCAGCGAACTCGTGCAGGACATTGCAGCGCTCGCGCTCGAAGTCGAAGGTGCCCACGCCTCGCTCTATCTCGGCGATGCGAACGCGCCGGACGAAGCCGAGTGGCCGCGTGCCTACATGAACTCCTACGGCATCACGATCGCCGCCGGGACCAGCGAGATTCAGCGCAACATTCTCGGCGAACGCGTACTCGGCCTGGCCAAGTC
>CAZJCO010000474.1:0-1503 GCA_964544375.1 uncultured Myxococcales bacterium | reverse complement strand
GTAGAGAGTGTCGATGTGCGAGAGAGTCATTAGAATGTAACCGGCGTTTTGCGATCGGAACCCGGTCGGCCGGCTGGTCACGCGCATGACGACCGACGTCGACGTGATCAGCGAAATGTTCGCCGCTGGCGCGCTGACCGTGGTGATGGACGCCATCACCTTGGTCGGCATCATCGCGATCATGCTAGCAATCCACTGGAAGTTGGCGCTGGTAACGCTTTCGACCCTGCCTTTGATGGTGTTGTTCGTCGACTTCTTCCGCCGCAAGGCGCGCCGTTACTATCGGCTGATTCGCGTACGGATCGCGCGGTTGAACGCTTACCTGCAAGAAGCGATCACCGGCATGGCGGTGGTCCAGCTCTTCGCCCGCGAAGCCCACGTAGCCGCCGAGTTCGATCGGCGAAACAGCCTACACCGCGATGCCTACCACCGCTCGAACCTGTACGAGGCCGCGCTGTTCTCGATCGTCGAAGCGGTGAGCAACATCTCGGTAGCGCTGATCTTGTGGTACGGCGCCCACCTGGTGGTCGGAGAGCCGGTCGCCGCCTCGGGCACGATGGTCTCGAGTGCCGTCGGCTTCGGTACATTGGTCGCGTTCATCGAGTACATGAACAAGTTTTTCATTCCGGTTCGCGACTTCTCGACCAAGTACGCCGTCATGCAGTCGGCGATTACCGCCTGCGAGCGGGTCTTCGGCCTGCTCGAAATCGAGCCCGCGATCCGAACTCCAGCCCGCCCCCATGACGTGCCGGCGGCGCGGGGTGAAATCGAGTTCGACGAGGTTTCCTTCGCCTACGTGAGCGGCGAGCCGGTACTGCAAAACGTCTCTTTTCGCGTCAACGCCGGCGAGCACGTCGCGCTGGTCGGTGCCACGGGGTCGGGAAAGACGACGATCACCAAGCTGCTCACGCGATTCTACGACGTCGGCAGCGGCCGCATTTTGGTCGACGGTGTCGACGTGCGTGACTGGCCGCTCGACGCCCTACGCCGCCGCATCGCCGTGGTCCTGCAAGACGTCTATCTGTTCAACGACAGCGTGCGCGAAAACATTCGGCTCTGGAATTCGACGATCGACGACGGCGTCGTACGCGAGGCAGCCAAGACCGTCCATGCCGATCACTTCGTCGCGCACCTGAGAGCCGGCTACGACGAGGACGTGCGCGAACGCGGCAACAACTTCTCGACCGGCGAGCGGCAACTGCTTTCTTTCGCGCGGGCATTGGCGCACGGCCCGGAGATTTTGGTGCTCGACGAGGCAACCTCGAGCATCGACACGGAGACCGAGGCGCTCATCCAAGACGCGGTCGAGCGCTTGCAACGCGGGCGCACCTCGCTGGTCGTGGCGCACCGCCTGTCGACGATCGAAAGCGCCGACCGCATTCTCGTGCTGCACCACGGCAGCCTACGCGAGTCGGGCACGCACGAAGAGTTGCTGGCCAGCGATGGTCTCTATGCCCGGCTCTATCGCCTACAACACGAGGCGATGCCGGCCGCGGCAGCGGT
>CAZJCO010000473.1:0-1515 GCA_964544375.1 uncultured Myxococcales bacterium | reverse complement strand
TAGACTCGTGTCAATCCGGCGGCAAAGCAGCGCTGCTGATATCGCTCGAGCCGCTCGTAGTATTCGTCCTCGCCGGCCTCCATCGTCTCGGCAATCGCGCGAACGTAGAAGGGTGCAAAGGCGTTCTCGATCAAACGTCCGGTCACGCGACCACGGCGGTCCCGCACGATTTCGCCGCCGGGCGGAGTGGGACGGTCGAGGGCGAGGCCGACGGCGGCATGCGCAGCACTGTTCACGATCGCTTCGTGGAAGCTGTATTGGACGAGCAGGACGGGATGCTCCGGGCACACACGGTCGAGCTCTTCGAGCGTCGGTCCACGCCGTTCCTCGAGATAGGCCTCGGAGTAGCCCTCGCCGATGATCCACTTTCCCGCAGGGGTCGATGACGCGCGCTCAGCAAGGGCATCGAGCACATCGCCGACTCTGGACACCGCCGGCCAGTGAAGATTGACCGCCGCGCCGAAAAACGCACCGTCGCTGAAATGATGGTGGGCGTCGATCAGGCCGGGCATCAGACAGCCCCCGTCGAGGTTCAGCTCTTCGGCGCCCGGTGCACAACTCCGGGCAAGCTCGAGATCACCCACCGCCACGATCCGGTCGCCTACCGAGGCCAGCGCTTCCGCACACGGGAGATCACTCCGCATGGTCAAGACGGTGCCGCCGTAGAAGACGCGCGCAGCCCCCGGTTCGTCCATCGAACTACTCGTCCTCGTCGAGAGAGAACACGCGGTATTGGACCGCCCCCGCATCGGCCCAGCCACGCGCGACTGCCTGCACGCGGTTGAGCCAGGCATACCGAGAGTCGCCGCAGCGGTACATCGGCGCGGTCGTAATGCGAAACGGGCCGGCCGGCATCTCGCCCCGGGCGAAGCACTCGCGCTGGTCCTGCGCAAGATGGAGCAATCCCGAATACCACGTGTAGATCATCGCACCGTCGTCGCAGCGTAAGGTCGCGCGCACGTCGAGTTGGCCGATACCGTCGCTGCGCAGAGTAATCCAGTCCCCGCCTACCGGACACACCTCGCCGCGGAGTCGCTCCCCGCGGAACCATCCACCACGCACGTAGAAGTTCATGCGCATCCCTTCCGCCACCGGACCGATGACTTCCGGCTCCGAGAGTTCGGCGTGCATGTCGAACAAGTGCCGCAAGACCGGGGGACCTTTGGGGACGTGAAAATCGCTCACCCTTGCCCTCCTCCCGGCGCAAAGCACTCGAGTACCCGCTCGTCGGGCAGCGGCAGGCCCTCGGGGTGAATCGCCTGGATGCAGACGTGATCGGCTCCGGCGTCACGGTGGGCATGGAGCCGTTTGGCGATCGCGTCTTCGTCGCCCCATGCGACCACGGCATCGACCAAACGGTCCGAACCGCCACCGTCGAGATCCTCAGCGCCGTAACCGAAGCGTTCCAGGTTGCGACGGTAGTTCGGTAAGCGGAGATACATTGCGATCGCCTGCCTCGCGACTTGACGCGCTTTGCTCGCGTCGGTTTCGAGCAGCACTTTTTGCTCGACGCAG
>CAZJCO010000472.1:0-1516 GCA_964544375.1 uncultured Myxococcales bacterium | reverse complement strand
TCAGCAGGAATGCCGAGACCGATCTCGTATGCCGTCTTCTGCTTGAAAAAAATCGGACATGCTAGTTGCAATATCTCGACAGACTGTGCACGGTAGCGTGTCTGTCGGGCGTACTCGAGCTTTTCGGAGAAAAGGGCGACAAGAAAGCGCGCGTCATCGAAGACCATCGCGGCTGCATCAGTTGCAACAACTGCTACGCGATCTGCGACAACCAGGCGATTCGCGCCAGTCGGCACGTCGAGTTGCGCGGTTACTACCGCGCCGAAGGCCTCGGCGAGTTCTTGCCACCGAGGACGACGTTCTGATGCTTGCCGGCCGAGGTCACTCGAACGTCAACATGTCGAGCGTCCAGTAGCCGCGCAGGTTCGTGAGCTTGCCGGCCTCGTTTACCCGATAGGTAAAAATCGCTCGCAGACGCGTCGTCATGCCGTTGGCGAGTTCTACCCTAAGCGTCATCAAATGAGCGGACTCGAGGCCGGCAGCGCAGGACTCGTGCACCTCGAACGACAGTTTCGACGGCCCGATGTTCTGATCGTAGAACTCGCTGAGCGCGGCCTTGCCGCGAACGCCCTCGCCGCTGGGATTGGTCGGCGCCACACCGATGGGATCCTCGATGCAGATGTCGTCGGCCATCAAGTCGAGCCAGCCTTGCTTGTCGTGCTCTTGCACGCAGCGCCAAGAGTCGCGCGCGGCGACCATCGCAGGGTGCTGTTCATTCATCGTGTCTCTCCTTGCGCCCTTCCTTGCTCGCGGGTTGCGCGTGCACCACGGACGGCCGCATCTCGGCCGGCAGCGTAGCGAAAAAAACCCGGTGAACGAAGGCCGGCGTCGTGCTATCCTTGGCGCGCCGGCTCGGCCTGACGGCGGATCGACAAGTCCGCGGCTGCCGTTCCTGTCATGAAAATCGCCAAACGCGCACGTCTGTCCTGTCTGTTTCTCGCGCTTGCAGCCGCGCACCTGGGCGGCCCCGCGCGCGCGAGCGCCGACCCTGCAGCTTATGAAGCGGGCTTTGATCCGGCCGTCGCCGTCCACCTCATCTCCTACGGAAACTTCGGCAGCAGCGGACAGGCGATCTGGCAAGACGCCGTGCAGGATGTCTACGATCACGGCATTCGGGCGATTTCGGTCGACCCGTTGCGATTCGTCGACCTTTCCAGCGGCGCGATTCGTCTGAGTGACGGCAGCAACAGCGGGCCGGACAACGACCATATCGCCGCCGCCTTGGCGCGAGCCGCAGCGCTGGGAATGTCGGTCATCCTCGATCCCTTCGTCGAGCCCGACGGTTTCTCGATTTGGCGCGGGCAGATGAACTTCTCAGGAGCGGCCAAAACCAAGATCTGCAGCGACTACCAAGCCTACCTCGTCGAGGTGGCGGCGCTCGCCGAAGCCAACGGCGTCAGCCGGGTGCTCTTCGTCCCCGAAGTGCGCGACATCAAACGCGACCCAAACCACGACGCCGACTGGGCCACGTGAATCGCGGCCGACGCCGCCACGAGCTCCCATCAACGCGGAACCC
>CAZJCO010000471.1:0-1527 GCA_964544375.1 uncultured Myxococcales bacterium | reverse complement strand
ATGCCGAGACTCGGAGCTACGCGGCGTTCTGGTTCTACTATACGACCGATTTCCTCAGGGTCCGACTCGGGTACGAGTATTCTGAGAGCGATGTAGAAGAGATCGATGGACTGGGTACGGCCTGGTTGGAACTGAACTTCGTGTTCGGCTCGCATCCGGTAGAGCCCTACTGGGTGAACCGGTGATGTGCGCGTTGAGGCGAAGCATGAAAGTACTATTAGCTGCGAGTTTGGTCTCGTACAGCGTTGTGGCGACAGTAGAGCGGTCCGATGCCGAGGAGCGACCCGAACCGATCAAGGTGGTCGCGACGTTGCCGGTTCTCGGCGAACTTGCGCGCGAAGTCGGCGGCGAGTGGGTCGATGTGTCGGTTCTTGCGCACCCAGATCAAGATCCGCATTTCGTTCAGCCGCGACCGACGTTGATGAAGAAGACGCGCGCGGCAGATCTCTTCATCGAGCTTGGTCTGGGTTTGGAACTGTGGGCGCAAAAGGTCGTCGACGGTGCCGGCAACCCTGACGTACAACGGGGACAGCCGGGTCGTATTGTCGCGTCGCGCGGAATCTCGACCGTCGATCGGCCGGCGGTGCTTACCCGCGCCGCCGGCGACGTGCATCCGCAAGGCAACCCCCACGTTTGGCTCGACCCGCTCAACGCGCAGCGGATGGCCGCCAATATTGCGGCCGGGCTCACGCGAGTGCGGCCCGAGTTGGCGGCCGAGTTCGAGTCCGGGTTGGCTGAATTCACAAGCGAACTTGCGAAGCGTTTGTTCGGCGCGAAACTCGTCACCGTGGTAGGCACGGACAAGCTCAATCGCTTGGCAGAGGCTGGGGAACTAGACGGATACTTGGCCCAGCACGCGCTGAGCGACGAACTTGGTGGCTGGCTTGCGAAGACGCGTCCGCTTCGTGGCAGCAAGATCGTGACCTACCACCGGACCTGGCCTTACTTTGCGCAGCGCTTCGGCGTGCAGGTCGTCGCGGAGATCGAAGAGAAGCCCGGCATCAGTCCTTCGGCAAAACACCGAGATCGGGTTGTGTCGATTGCGAAAAGCGAGCAGGTCTGGGCCGTTGTGCTCGCAAACTTCTACGAGCGGCGTGCCGCCGACTATATTGGTGAGCAGGCCGACACGCCGGTCGTAGATCTCGCCATCGAGCCGTCGGACTCGTCGGGTGGAGGAACTTACATGGGCTTCGTGGACTACCTCATCGATCGCTTGCTCGGCGCGCGCAAAGGGGTTGCGTCGAAGTGAGCGAGTTCGTCGCCTCAATGACCTATCCGTTCCTGGCCTGTCTGCTTCTGGCGGGGATTCACGTCTACTTGGGTATCCATGTGATCGAAAGGAAGGTCATCTTCGTTGACCTCGCGTTGGCGCAGATTGCCGCGCTCGGTTCGGTGTACGCTATTCTCCTGGGATACACCTCCGAGCAGAGCCCGTGGGCGAACAAACTGCTGTCGTTCGGGATGGCAGTGTTCGCCGCGGCGATCTTCGCCGCCGGATAGCGCCCGACGACGATCGGCTTCAGCTCA
>CAZJCO010000470.1:0-1535 GCA_964544375.1 uncultured Myxococcales bacterium | reverse complement strand
AGCAGCCCGCTCGTCGATGCACGACACGACCTGATTGTGGACGATGCGCGCTAGGTGCTATGCAACCGTCTTAGGACTGCGGCCGAGCTTGGTGGCAATCGCCTTGTTCTGCATTCCCTCGGCAACGTATCCGAGAACTTCTTTTTCCCGCGCCGTGAGCCGGTCGATACGGTTGCGCACACGCTGGCGATCCTGCTTCTCTTCGCGCTTACGCCGATCTTCGGCCAACGCCTCGTTGACGGTTTCGAGTAGTTGCTGGTCGGTAAACGGCTTCTCGAGAAACTCGAGGGCGCCGCGGCGAAACGCCCGGGACGCCGTCTGAACGTCGCCGTAAGCGCTCATCATGATGATCGGTATGTCGACGTCGAGGGCTTCGAGAACCTCCTGCAGTTCGAGGCCGGTCATGTTCGGCATTCGCACGTCGAGCAACAGGCAACCCGGCGCCAAGGGGTCATGATGCGACACGAACTCCTCGGCACTAGGGTACGTGACAACCTGAAACCCCACCGATTCGAGCAAGAATCGGAGCGATTCGCGCATTCCCTCGTCGTTATCGACAATGAAGACCGTCGGTTCAGCCATCGATCCCTCCTTCAGCTAAAGCCTCGGGCAAGGTAACGCGGAACAGGGCTCCCCGCCTGCGCCCAGGCTCGAACTCGAGCGACCCCCCATGCCGCTCGGCAATTGTTCGTGAAATCGATAACCCGAGGCCTAGGCCGTTAGTTTTGCTCGTCACGAACGGCTCAAACAGTTGCTTCTTGAGCGCCGCGGCAACGCCCGGACCGTTATCTTCGACGACGACGGCGAATTGGCCCCGCCGCGACCTCCGCGTGCTGACGCAAACGTGGAACGCGCCTTCTCCGTCGCTACGACATGCGTCAATCGCGTTGCGCACCAAGTTGATCACAACTTGCTGGATTTGAGTAACGTCCACCTGCACCAGGCCTACGGCCGGGGACAGATCGAGGTCCAAACGCACTTGGCCCAGCTCGAGCTCCCGCCGCACGAACACCATGCTTTCCCTGACGAGCCGGTTCAACTCTGCCCGCTGGATCTGCGGTTCGCTCTTTCTCGCGTAGCCCTGAAATGCACACAGAACTTCCTGCGCCCTCGTCGCTTCGCCGCCGATTGTTTGGATCACGCTATCGAGCGTTTCGCGATCGAACTTCTTGGACGCCAGGCGCTGGCGGCATCCACCAACGAAGTTGACGATTGCGCTAATCGGCTGCCCTACTTCGTGGACGAGATCGCCGGCAAGCTCGGTCAACGTCGCGAGCCGTTGGGCGTGGGCCAGCTCCGCCGTCCGCCGCTGGAGGACTCGCTCCCGCTCATACCTGACAATTGTGCTGCCGATCATATCCGCGGCGACACGAACCAACGTAATGAAGTCCTCCGGCCAATCTCCTTCGTCGTAGATTCGCGAAAACGTTACAACGCCCAAGGGCCTCCCCCGGTCGTGAATCGGAACATAAAGAAACGCGCGAACTCCCCAGTGCTTGAGTGTTTCGCGCAGGTGTCTCGCTTCGCGGGCTTAC
>CAZJCO010000469.1:0-1537 GCA_964544375.1 uncultured Myxococcales bacterium | reverse complement strand
CGCTCTTTCCCAGGCGACGCAAGTCACCCGGGCTGGGTAGGAATCCGAAGGGGCTGCCTGTCGCTTCGGAGAAGAGCTCATCGCCGATCTCGGCCGCAATGGCCTTGGCGCCGAACGTAGTGAGCCCCCATGTAGCTGCGCCCGCCGCAAAAGCCCCCCAACAGAGGTCCCTCGCGACGCCGAGCATTCCGTCCGTAAGGCGCCAGTTGGCCTCCCGCTCGAGACGCCTTGACATGTTGTACGAGCTCACGAGAGCGTCCGCTGGTGAGGACACCAAGGTGCATTCCCCTCCGTCTTCGCAATGCCATGTTGTCCCATCATCCTGGGATACCCACTTGCCACCCTCGCCGGGTTCGCCATCCTCCTGCTTCTCGTCGCCAGGAACGACGACCACGGGCCCTGAGGGCGCCCCATCCAGCCCATCGGGATCGACGTACCGCAGCGGGTTGTTCAGCACGAACTGATACAGCCCCATGCGCCTCGGCTGGTCGTAGGCCAGATCCGGGGCGAAGGCGTACAGCGGGTCGCGCTGGGTCCACGTCATGGTGACGCGGTCGTAGTAGCGGGCGCCGTAGTAGCCCAGGCCGCTGAGCTCGTCGAGCTCCTTGCCGTTGAACAGCCGGTGGAAGTCGTCGGCGTCGGTGCCGTCTTGCCATAGCAGCTCGCCGAACGGCGAGTAGACGTAGCGGGCCAATAGCTGGCCGCCGCCGTCGACGACGGCGAGCAGGTGGCCGAGCACGCCCGAGTAGGTCAGCTGCGGGTCGTCCAGATCGCCGTCGACGATGCGCGCCACGGGCATGGCGCCGAGGCCCGCGTGGACCAGGGCGCGGTCGGGCTCGAAGCCGCCGCCGTGGTCGCGGTACTCGATCTCGGTCGCGCCGAGCCACAGCCGGCCGCGCGGCTCTTCGTCCTCGTAGGCGCCGCGGAACGCCAGAATTCTGGCGCCCGTGTGGTCGTAGTAGTAGGTCTCGCAGCTGCCCTCGGGCTGGCGGCACACCTGTCGCAGGTGGTTGTCGCCGTCGTAGCGCATCCGCCACGTCTGGTCGTCGACGGTCTTGCGCACCAGGTTGCCGCTGGCGTCGTAGTCGAAGCTGCCGCGCACGGCGCCGGTGTCGCGGGCGCGCAGCGCGCGCACGGCCTCCGGGTCGGCGATGCCCGAGCCGGACAGGCCGACGTAGTCGTAGCGCACGTCGCGGTCGAGCACCTTCGCGCCGCGGCCGGGCGCCGCGCTCACGGTCGCCCAGTCCAGCCGGCCGGCGGGCGTGTAGCCGAAGTCGGCCGTGTAGCTGCCGTCGTCGGCGCTCGCGCTGGTCAGCTGGTGCTGGGCGTCGAACGCGAACGACAGCGTCTGGCCGGTCGCGTAGTGGTGCTGGGTCGCCAGGTTGCCGGTCGCGAAGTAGGTGAGGTTCTCGCCGGCGACCGTGCCCAGCGCGCCCGCGGACGGCAGCGCCGGGGTCGCGTCGCTGGCCGCGTCGGCGAAGTCCAGCAGCATCCCGCCGGCCGGGCGCAGCGCCGCGATCTGGTGGTCGGTCACGCG
>CAZJCO010000468.1:0-1540 GCA_964544375.1 uncultured Myxococcales bacterium | reverse complement strand
GACGGCGGTGTCTGGCTGTGCCGCGACCTGTGGTGCAAGGAAGGGGCCAAAGCCTTGCGCTACGGCTGGCTCGTCTTCAGCCCGCGTTTCATTCGTAGCCCGCAGCAGAAGGAACGAGCCTGGCGCATCACGCGCGCGCTTCTCGCCTTGACGCAGCGACGAGCGGTCGAGATCGGATCGTCGTTGCTCGTCGCATCGATCCCTAGTCACAACCGGGTCGATCCGGACGCTGCGATCAAAAACATCGAACCGCTGCACTTCATGATCGAAGAGAGACTTGCGCGCGTGACGAAAGAATTGGGCATTCCGTATGTCGACTTGTTGCCTGCGCTCGAAGCCGCGTTTGCCGGGGGGCGCGACCTTTACTACTACGCCGACCGGCATCTTACGGCCGACGGTCACCGGGTGGTCGCCGAAGCGCTCGAGCCCGCCGTGCGCCGGATGCTCTCCTTGCCGCCGGCATCGCCCGACTGAGCGCGCACGATGCCGGCGATTTCCATCGTCATGCCCTTGCGCGACGGCGAGCCTTGGCTCGCCCAGGCGATCGATTCCATCACCGGACAAAGCGAGCGCGACTGGGAACTCGTCGTGATCGACGACGGCAGCCGGGACGGCGGTTTACGGCTGCTCGAAGCGCAGGCGGCAGGCGACCCGCGGATTCGCCTGGCGCGGACCGAGCCGTCGGAACGCGGCATCGTCTCGGCGTTGAATCTGGGACTACGCCTGGCGCGCGGACGGTTTCTTGCGCGCATGGATGCCGACGACCTGTGCGAGCCGGTGCGGCTTGCCGAGCAGCGCGTGCTGCTGGAGTCCGACGCCGAGTTGCTAGCCGCCGGTTGCATGGTGCGGGCCTTTCCCGAGAGCGCTCTGCGCGACGGCATGCGCCGTTATCTCGATTGGCAAAACGCATTGGTCGAGCCGGCAGAGATCGCACGAGACCGCTTCGTCGAATCGACGGTGCTGCATCCGACCCTGATGCTCCGCACGGCCGAGCTGCGCCGACTCGGCGGTTGGCAGGCAGCCGAGTGGCCGGAAGATTGGGATCTGCTCTTGCGGGTGCTCGAATCGGGCGCGCAGGTGGCAAAAGTCGCGCAGCCTCTCTACCGCTGGCGGCTTCACGCACGGCAAGCCTCGCGCACGGATCCGCGTTACTCCGAAGACGCGTTTCACAGAGCGCGCAGCCACTACCTGGGCCGCGAGTTGAAGCGCTCGCTTGGCGGCCGCGAGTTGTGGATCCTGGGTGCCGGACCGCTCGGCAAGCGGCTCGGCAAGTCGCTCGCCGACCAAGGGTTGCCGCTCGCCGGCTTTGCCGACATCGATCCGAAAAAGATCGGCGGGAGCGTCGCTCGCGAGGCGCGTGGAGGGGTTGCTTGGCCGGTGGTGTCGATGGACGACATGCTCGCGCGAGACAGGCGGGCCCTGGCAGTGGCGGCGGTCGGTCAAGCCGGAGCCCGCGAGCGCATTCGGGGGTGGCTCATCGATGCCGGCTGGCGCGAGACCGAGGACTTCTGGGTCGCGGCATAGCCGGCGCCCGCGTCAT
>CAZJCO010000467.1:0-1553 GCA_964544375.1 uncultured Myxococcales bacterium | reverse complement strand
GCCACTGTGAGCGGACGGTTTCCGTGACGGCGTTGAATGATCGCTCGGCGTCTTCGCGCGAGAGCAAGAAGCGGCCGCTACCGGACAGGAGATTTGCCTTGTTCGCGCTCCGGCCCTGTAGGCCGCAGTCGAGGGCGAGGTTGCGGTTGTCCTGGGCGATTACCGGGCTCGGCGTCAGGTCATAGGCGGGCGAGAGGCGCCAGCCTTCTTCCTTGGCGACGATCGCGTGGTTGCGCGGGTGGTCGTCGAGGTTCGAGATCGCTGCGTTGAAGACCATCCGGCCGTAGAGCTCGCGAAGATCCTCCTCCGGCTGCATGCTGACCCGGCGGATCTCGTCGGCGAGCAGCAGGTAGGACCAGTCGGTACGCGCGGTCGCATCATCATCGGTACGCAACAGCGTGACAGCACTGACCATGCGGTGGCGGCGGTAGCCGCTCTCGACGCGGTCGCGGTCGAAACGGCGCACCAGCAGCACGTCGCGGTCAGCGGCAGTTGTCAGGCGGCTGTCGGCGCCGTTCAGGCCACAAGCTTTCGCGAGTTCGAGTAACGCGTGCTCGGTACGCGGTTGGTTGTAGCGGTCGTCGGGGCGGCCGAACTTCGCGATCCACAGTGCGTCGTCGTCCTCAACAACGGCCTTGGGACGGGCACCGCCCATCGAGGTGCCGCCGAGCAGCAACAAGTCCTCCGCCTGCTGCCCGGCGCTTCCGGCCTGGTCAGGTTCATCATCAGTGATTGCATCCGCCGCGCGCTGCAGGCGCTCGAGGTCAAGCGTTCGATTGAAGCGGTTCTCCGGGAATGGCGGCTCGGCGTTCAGTCCGAACCCGAGCGCCCCCGCGCGGTCATCGGGAGCGCGCAGCAGATAATCCATATCGGACAACGGACCCCGAACATGGTGCTCGATCACTCTGCGGCCCCACAAGTCGGGCATCGCATCGCGGATTGCACCGAACAAACCGCCCATTTTTCCGGTTTCGAACCGGCCGGGCTGTAGCCTCAGCTCGACAGGATCGAGCTCGACGGCGTCCGGACGCGCACGGTAACTACGCCCGTAGATGAACTCGCCGACGGTCGCTCCGCCACCCGTTTCGTTGAAGCGAAAGCGGCCTGCCGTGATGAACTGCGTCTGCTGCGGCAGGACGATGTAAACATAGCACTCGCGCTCAGAAGTCATCGTCGAACGCCTTGCGCTTGGGGGCGGTCTTCGGGCGTCGCGCCGCCTCGAGCGTCTTGCCTTCGAGGTCGCGGTCTGGGTCAGCGAGCCGCTCGGTATCCTTGAGAAGCCCGAGGGCCCACAGCGCACCGAGATAGGCGGCAACGGCCGTAGTCGGCTTGCCTTTCTCGATGTCGGCCATCACGTAGCGCGAGATACCGATGCGTTCGGCGAGTTGCTCGCGAGTCAGCTTGCGGCGCAACCGTGCGGTGCGAATATCGCGTCCGAGAGTCGCTAGAACGCTGGCAACGGCGTAGGGCGGTGAGCTGGAGATCTTGCTAACGCGAGGCATGATGATTCAAAGCCCTCTTTGACGGCTATAAGTTGATTTAAAGCACCATAG
>CAZJCO010000466.1:0-1557 GCA_964544375.1 uncultured Myxococcales bacterium | reverse complement strand
GCTTAGGGACGTTTCTTCGAAACGTAGACGGCGCCGGTCGGCAACGGGCCTCCGCGAAGGACGCGCCAGAAGACCGGCAGTTCCAAGACAACGGTGGCAAAGGCCCCGAGCACGGCGATGCCGACGGCGACACGGCCGGCGAGCGCATGCAGCGGAAGCCAAGCAAAGAAGGCGACGAGCACCAAAGCGCTGGCAAGGAAGCCGCCACAAGACATCGCGAGGAACTGCCGTTGGTCGTTCCGATCGACGTCGAAGCGGAAGAGGAAGACGCTCGCCAGGCGCTCGGACGGATGGACGATGCTGGCGGCAGCCAGAGCGCCAAGCAGGTGCCCCCACTCGTGCACGAGGAACGCACAGACGCCGAGCCCGAGACCCGCAAGGATCCCGATGATGGTTGCCGGCGCACTGCCGGAGGAGCCGCTTCCGCTACGGGAGAAACCGTCGGTGAGCACGAACGCGGCGGTGACAGCGACGAGGACGAGATCGCGGACGACGATCGATCGCGGCACTGGGGTTCTCATGGCGCGGACCAGCGGGCATCCAATCCCGAGCAGCAGCTACAGGCAAGCGGGGCAACTGAGCAGCACCGGCTGACCGACGGCGACCCGCAAGAGCCTGAGTGAGTCGGTCGCGGTCACCGGATTCGCTCCGCCGCTCTCGTCGACGTCGCAGAGGCAGGGCGCGCAGCTGGTCGAGCCAACGGCCGAGGTAAGGACGAACAGCGCGTCGGTGGCGGTGCGGGTGCCGGAAGCGTCGGGGTCTCCGCAGCGCAGCACCGTGCAGCGCGCGCTGCAAAACTCCCCGCGCTGCCACGCGGCGGTGCCGTCGTCGCAGCTCTCGCCGACTTCGAGCGCCGCGTTGCCGCAGATCCCGCAGGCCGTAAGCTGCCCGTTTTGGCTGAGCGTTGGCGCGGGAGTGACGGTTCCGCTCACCACCGGCGGCTTTTGTGCGCTGCGATAGGCGAAGACATTCGAGCCGCTGGCGCCGCTGGCGGCAACCTGAGCGCCGGCGGCAATCGTCAGTTGCTCGTGACTCGCGACGGCATTTTGCGCCGACGAAGCGGTGTTCTGAATCGACGAAGAAGAGAGAAAGCCGACGTTACAACCTTCGACTTCGACTTGGCTGACGCCGGAGATACCTGCCCCGCTATCGAGTATGCTGCCGGCGAAGTCGACGTCGCCGGATCCCACCAAGACGATCGCCGAGGGCGCTCCCCCGCCGGAGACGCTGCCGTCGATCGTGCCGGCGATACGAACATAGGCGCCGGCGTCGATCGCAACCGTTCCGCCGTCGGCCGAGCCGCCGCTGACGTCGATCGTCGACGTGGAAAGCAACTCGCAGCTTCCGCTTGCCGCAATCTCGACCGACCCGCCTCGTCCTTGCGTTCCGCCGCCGGCAGCCGACAGGCCGCCGGCCAATCGAGCATTGAGACCGGCGCTTACCACGAGGTCGCCGCCATAGCCGTCGGGACTGCCTCCGTCGGAGTGCAGGGAGGAGCCCGCCGCGGTCTCGATCCAAGCGCCGGCAAGGATGTCTTGCCGGCCACCGTCGCCGGCA
>CAZJCO010000465.1:0-1558 GCA_964544375.1 uncultured Myxococcales bacterium | reverse complement strand
AATGCGGACCGGCGCGGCGTCGCCCGAAAGGCTTGCGACCACGATGTCCGCTGCGCTCGCCGCATGAGCCAGCGTTCCTCGCGCCGTCTGGCGCTCGAGCTGTTCCAGCCGCGTAACTCGCAGCGAACGCAGCGAAGCCTCGGCGCAGGCCAGTTGCGCCTGGGAGCCCGACAGGTGTACCGCGAGGATGCGCTTCGCCACTTTAGAACTGCTCTATCTCGCTGCTCTGCGCACGCGATCGAAGATCGTCGATCGTCGTCTGCGCTTCCGCCGCGATCTGCGGAATCAAGATGCCACGACGACTCAAGTAATACATTACACGGATCGAATCATCCTCGCGATGCACCAAGGCTTCCACGCTCTGTCGGGCTTCGCCCGAGAGGCCGGTGGCGCGGATTCGAAACCAGTCGCTGCGAAAGCGAATCCAGCGGTCGCCGAGCCAGCGAGGCCAGTCCGGCAGGCGCTTGCGGAGGTCCTCGATACTCTCGAAAGGCTTGACGCAGCGTTCCTCAGCAAGCGCAGGAAGGATAGGGCCGAGCTCGGGATCGAGCGCTCCTAGCAGCCGAAGCGATGCGGTGTTGACGTTGATCGTGGTGCCGCCGGCAGGATCGACCGCCGTGCCGATCGAGCGCAGGCGAACCAGAGAATCGGGTGTGATTCCCTCGATCAGTGCCAACTCTCCGAAGGTCGCGAGAGGCCCGTTCCTTGGCGCATAGTTCCGCGACAGGCTGGCGTAGAGCCCGGACTCGGCGCCTGGAGCAAAGGCGAACGGGCGGTCGTTTTCGTCTACCCAGTCGGCGATTGCACCGATGAGGTCGGGGTCGATTCCGGCCGTGAGGGCGATCCGAGCGAAGACTTTCCGCTCGCGCTCGGCCGAGGGCAGTCCGGCCTTTGCCAGCCGATTGAGATTGTAGAGGCCGGCCTCGTCGGTAATGCGAATCGCTAGTTTGCCGCCGCCGGTATCGATCGCGCAGATTGGACCGAACTTTCCCGGGCAAGAGTCCGCGTCTGCCGGCGAACACAACTGGGCCCACAGCTCCGCCAGACTATCGGCGGCTTTTTCTTGGCCGAATACGTAGCGATAGATGATGTCGGCCTGCTCGAGAACCTCTACCCCTAGGTCGACGCCGGACTGAGCCGCCAGCAGCGCGCGCTGGGCTTCGATCCAATGGCCGGCTCGGCGGTAGTCCACTTGGGTGGCGAAGGTGAACTCCATCACCGTCATCGTCAGCAGAGCGACGGTGAGCAGCACGACCAGCAGGACGATGCCGCGCTGTTGCGAGGGTTCAGGAGCTGGCATCGTTTTGCCTCAGTCCCAGTGGGATGCTGACGGCCGAAACGAACGGCAGGACGGCGCCGTCGGCCGCTCGGACGCGAAGTTCGATTTCGACGCCGCGTGGCGGCGGTGTGGGATCTCCGGCGGTCCAGTGCTCGGTCCACTGGCGGGCGGCGGGGGCACCGGCTATTTCACCGCCGCGGACACCATCGGCGACAACATGGGGCCCGCCCTCGTGGATCACGTGGGCGCCACCGTCACGAACGACGTGGGTCGTGCCGT
>CAZJCO010000464.1:0-1564 GCA_964544375.1 uncultured Myxococcales bacterium | reverse complement strand
AAAGCGTTGGCACCGGACGGTCGCAGTTGGGAAGACTGGGTCTACACCAAAGCGTTCCGCGAGCACATGATGGGCTCTCGCGATCGCGCCGCACCGCTCGTCGAGTAAGACGCCGGTATCGCGGTCGTCAGCGCAGGACGAGATACAAAAAACGTCAAGACCGGACGGTGGCCCAGTGCGGCCGGAATCGGCTGCACGCAAAAAGCCACTGCGACCGTCTTTCGAGCCTTGGTGGGCGCCTGCCGAAAAGTCGGCAGTCAGAGGGGCGCGGGCCGGATAACGCGTTGCGTTGTCGTGGATCGTGCTTAGATTTGGTCGTGAGAGCAGGAGGACTAAAGCGATGGTTGCGTCGTACGGACCGATGATCGTCGCGGCCATTTTCGAAGTGGCCGTAGTTGCGGGACTCGCGCTCGCGATAGCCGTTCGCAGGATCGCCTATCGCTTGAGCGGCGGTGGGCGACTTCACAGCCACCCGCGGCCGCGACAGATACTCACAGGGCACGGCGCGCCGGGCTAACCCAGGAGACGGCGCGTCGCGGTCGCGCCGAGCCTTCATTGCGCGAACAACGTTTCGCAACCCGTGCCGCATAGCGCGGCATCGACCGCGGCGCGCGCTGGGGAATCCAGAGTTGCATAATCCCTGCGCAGCCAGCCGAGGCACTTGCCCTGGTAAGGAAAGGGCCGCTGCGTCCACACGCGCCCGTCGATTGTACACTCGACGCGGTCCGACCCCTTTGCCAACGCACGGGCGTTTGCCAGCATGAAGGGAGCGTACACCCGGCCGACCTCGCAGAGCAGTTCGCGCAGACTTTTGGCAAGCGCGTCTCGAGTGAACCAGTCGTCGTCGGACGGTTCCATGCCCGAGAGATCCCCGGTGGTATCGACCCAAGCTCGCACGCGCGGTGCTTCGGCGCGGGCGATGGCTGTCGGTGTCGGGTCGATCTGCGTGAGTTGGCTGAGCTGACCGTAGAGGCCGAAGTCGGCCGAAGCGGGGCGGTTGCCGAAGACGAAGCGAGATTCGCAAAGACGGGCATCGAGCGTTCGGCAACACGTTCCGTCATCTTGACGAGTCTCTAGCGGCTTACCACGGCGCTGGCCTGCACTTCCAGCTTGAGCGGAGGCAGTACCAAGGCAACCACCTGCACCAGGGTTCGCGCGGGGTAGCGCTCCGGAAAGAACTCGGCGAAGGCTTCGTCGACGGCGGCCGCGTCGCCGATATCGGTCAGGTACATCGTCAGTTGGGTCACGTCGGCGAGCGATGAGCCGGCGGCTTCGAGAACTCGCTTCAGATTCGCGAACGCGTTGCGCGCCTGCTCGCCAACGTCGTCGGGAATGCTCATGTCCGCTCCAATTCCGACTTGGCCGGCGACGTCGACCCGACCGCCGGCAACCACCGCCTGGGAAAACTTGTACGCTTCGTAGATTGCCTCGGTGCCGGGTGGGTTGATCAGCGTGAGTTCCGCCATGCCTGTCTCCTCGCGTATGCCTTGCCGCGCACGGCCAGCAGCGGCCGTGCGCGGCACGGCTAAATTACCAAACCACAGCGGCGCGCCGCGGGCTTGCC
>CAZJCO010000463.1:0-1568 GCA_964544375.1 uncultured Myxococcales bacterium | reverse complement strand
GGCGCCATTCGTAGCGGTGATGGAGCCCGCCGACGCGCGGCAGCGCAACGACTTTCGCACCGGGTGACGGCCGCGGCGAGACCTCGCGTCTGTCCGGGGCGTCCTTGCCCAGCGATAGATGACAGCGGTCCCGATTGTAATGCGCAACGTATTCAGAGAGCAGCCGCCGCAAGTGTCGCTCGCCGATCACAATCACGTGGTCGAGAAGCTCTCGGCGAACGCTGCCCAGAAACCGCTCGCAGATTCCATTTTGCCACGGGCTCCGGAAACCCGTGCGCTTGGGCCTCATCCGAGTTGGCGAGCCCCACCCGTCAGGCCTTGGGGCTTGCTTGAGGAAGCTTGCGGAGCGCATCGGCGGGTTTGAGAATGAGGATCTTCTTGTAGCTTTCGAGGTCGAGGAGGTGGCGGTCGCCGGAGACGATGTATCGGGCACGGCCGACCACCGCACAGGCGAGCACGTGGTCGTCGTTGGGATCGGCGGTGACCACGGAGGCAATGGCGGGTTCGTTGATGATCTCGAGCTGGCCGAGTGCCAGAGCAAAGAGCTGATCGGCGGTGGTGCCGAGCAGCGCCAGGCGCTTGGCGAGCTTCGGCCGCGCGAGCACGTCCGCCAGCTCGTCGAGCAGCGACGGGCAAGTCACGAGCACGGCGCGGCCCTGTTCGGCGGCATCGAGGATTTGTTGCGGGGGGCCGGTCCAGAGCAAGCCGGAGACAAGTACGTTGGTGTCGAGCACCAGTCGCGGCGGCTCAGGCTTTGTTGGCGGCGCGCTTTTCTTTGCGGTACGCGTGGACCTCGGCGCAGATTTCCTCAAGCGACATCTCCTCGCCGGGCAGCTCGCGCGGCAGGTCGCTGGGCTTTCGCGGCTTCATGCGTTTGAGCATGATCGTGTCCCCGTCGCTCCACACCACCAGCTCGCTCCGTTTCGGAAACCGGCGCAGCACCGTCTTGGGCAGCCGGATGGCGCCGTCGTCGTCAATCTTCACGGCTTGCATGGTCAAGCCCCCGACTGAGAGAGCACGGCGTCGAGTATTTCCATTACGAAACGCTGCTTGCTGCGCGGTAGCCGGGTGATCCGCTCCAGTTGCTGCTGGAGCTTCGGCATCGGCCCACGTCGCGCCGATTGCGAGGTCGTACCGAACAGCTCTTCGATCGAGACGCCGAGCAGCCGTGCGATTTCGGGGAACAAGTCGAGCGGGATGCGCCGCCGGCCGAGTTCGTAGAGCGCCACCGTCTGCTGCGACATCCCAAGCAGCTCGGCCATCTGCGCCTGCGTCAGTCCCTGCTCCTTGCGCAGTGCCGCGACCCGCTCTCCTACTTCCTCGAAAAACTTCCGCCCGCGCGCCGCCATGCTCTGGAATCCTCCTTCGCTCCGTGCGGCGAAGCATAACACGCGTTCGGACATGGACGGCCTCAGGTTGTCACGCCTACAACATATTGTCGTGCATGGCAAGCTGTGCCTCGCCAAAACTCATCGCCGGAAGATCAATCGCGGCCAGTGACAAATCGCGGCACCCACTGGAGTCCCGACGGCCGCGCGCAGGGATCGTTGGTGGCGGGAAGTCCAGGG
>CAZJCO010000462.1:0-1579 GCA_964544375.1 uncultured Myxococcales bacterium | reverse complement strand
GCCTCTCGCCACGGACGGTCGAGCAGGCAAAGCTCGGCGGGTTGACCGACGGCACCCAGGCGCGGCTGGCCGCCGGGATCATCGGCCGACGTGGTAAACAACGCTAGCGCTTGCTCGGGACTGAGTGCTTCATCGGCGCCCAAGGTAAGGCCGCCGAGTGTGCGACGCTCGACCGCGGCGCGCATCGCTTGCCAGGGATCGGCTGCGCCAAAGGGGGCATCGCTTCCAGCCGCCAACCCGACTCGGCCGTCGAAAAAAGCGCGTCCGCGATACAACCAGGGACGGTCGCGGTCGTCCACCTCGCGCGCGTAAGCGTCGCCGCGTTCTCGAACAAATCCCGGCTGGGTTACGACGGTAAGCCCGAGCCGAGCGATCCAGTCGAGCGCCTGCGGTGGCGTGACCGAAGCGTGCTCGATGCGGTCGGCACCGCTGCACCCGGCCGCATCAAGGCAATCGAGCGCGAAGACTAGGCTCGTCCGCGTTACGCAATGAATTGCCACTGCGCGTCCGACTCGGTGCGCGCCGTCGATCGATTGGATCAAAGCGTCTCGTCCGGGGAGAGCATACTCGTCTAGCAGGATCTTGTGCGGCCCGACGGCGACTCTCGGATGCCCCGGCGACGGCATCGTTAGGGCGCCCATCACCATGACCCGTTGTGGCAGGGCGCCGGCCGCGACGGCGGCTTCGATCGCCTTGAGTTCGGCGGCACCGTTGCTGGCGGTGGCGTCGGTCACCCCGACCACGCCGAACTTGGCGAGCCGGCGACCGACGCAGGACAACGTTCCAGAGTCGTCACGCGCTTCTTCGATGCGCTGGCGCAGCCATTCGTCCATGCGAAACAAACGCCCGCTGAAGCGACCTGAAGCGTCTCGCTCGATACCGGGCAGCGTGTGGTTCCGTGCTTTCCTCGAGGGCTGACCAGTCGCGGCAGCGCTACCGGCGCGTTCGTCGTCGAGCCCCAACAAACTTGCCGCACAGGAGTTGACGATCCACAACATGCCGCTGCGGTGTTGGATACGCAGTGGACGGTCCGGAACCCAAGCGTCGAGCCGGTAGCGATCGAGCTCGCCCGCCACGGATTCGTGATAGCCGATGCCGCGTATCCACGGGTGGGCCGAGCCGCTAGCGCTCGGCGCTTGCGCAAGAGCGCGAGCCAACGCGGCTTCGTCACGGACTTCGGGAGGACCGCAGCGCAGCGACCGCTCGGCTGCCGCCAAGGCGCGCAGATGAATGTGATGGTCGTGCAAGCCGGGAAGCAACGCGCCGCCTTCGGCGTCTACGATCTCTTCCCCCGGCTTCGCCGTAGATTCTCGACTGGCCGCAGCGACCGCGACGATCCACGAGTTTTCGAGGCGCACGTCACAAAGCCCGCGCCCGAGAACATCGGCGTTGCGAATCAACATGAGCGCCGGGTGCCGGTGATTTCGGCAAGCACTTCGTTTGTGTCCGCGCCGATCTTCGGTGCATGGGCGGTTGCCTTGCGAGCGCGCGGCGCGGCGACCGGAAGGTTGCCGTCTGCTGTGACGACGCGCCAGAGGACTTCGCCGTTCGCGGTGACGTCCGCGGTGACATCAGCGGT
>CAZJCO010000461.1:0-1581 GCA_964544375.1 uncultured Myxococcales bacterium | reverse complement strand
TCCTTCGTCGTCGGCGGCGCGTTGATCGCCGCCTGCGGCATTGCCGCGCACGCGTTGGCACCGGCGCTATCGGTCGCCGCTTGGGGCATCACGCATTCGCTGGTCGCCGCCGCCGTGGTTCTGCTCGGCGGTTACCAGATCTTCGAAGGTTTGATCAAATGGTTCATCGGCGTGATGTTCGTCACCTTGATCGGCAGCGCCCTGTGGCTTGCCCCCGGCGACATGACCGGCGGTGCCGTGGTGGCCGCGGCCGTTCCGTCGGAATCGACCGGCTATCTATTGGGCGTCATCGGCGGCGTCGGCGGCAGCGTCACGTTGCTCTCCTACGGTTACTGGATGCGCGAACGCGGTTGGACCGGCGCGGCGCGGCTTTCGGCGGTGCGGGTCGATCTGACGGTCGCCTACTCGCTCACCGGGCTGTTCGGCGTCGCCGTCGTGGTTCTTGCCGCCCACACACTGCACGCCACCGGCACACCGGTGGCCGGTACCGACAGCGCCCTGGTCATGGCGCGCATGCTCGAGACGGCGCTCGGTGGTGGCGGTCGCTGGGCTTTCTTGATCGGTTTCTGGGCTGCGGTAGCGACCTCGATGCTCGGCGTTTGGCAGGGCGTGCCCTACCTTTTCTGCGACTTCGTCTCGCTCGTGCGGCGTCAAAGCAGCGCGCAGCGCGCGCACACGCTATCGACCCGCTCGGCCTGGTATCGCGGCTACCTCGCGTGGCTCGTGCTGCCGCCGATCGCCCTGCTCTACCTGAACAAACCGGTGGCGGTGGTCGTCGTCTACGCGATCTTCGGCGCCCTGTTCATGCCGTTTCTAGCGGCGACGCTGCTCTATCTCGGAACCGGCCGCGTCGCCGCGCGCACGAACTTTCACAACGGCTGGCCCTCGGTCGCGGGTCTGCTGCTGTGCATACTGCTTTTCGGTAGCCTGGCGCTGCGCCGCTTCGGCTCGCTTTGGTAGGAGTGCCACCGGCAGCTTAGATTTGGTCGACGGCAAGCGGGAACTTCGAGAGTTCCTCGCAACCGCTCTCGCTCAAGACAATCGGATTCTCGTAGCGAAAGCCGATCCCCTCGGCCGGGCAGGCGTACTGAAGCGCGCAGATCAGCAGCTCGTCGGCCTGGTAGACGTGCTCGGGGTTGGTCCAGTAGGGTACCGGACCGTCGTTCAAGCCGATGCGCCACTCGTCGCCGAGCAAGCCGATGCCGTGTTCGAAGCCCGGAAGCATGAAGTCGGCAAAGCCGCGCTCACCGGCAAAGGTCAGCATCTTGGCCGCAAGTTCGGCCGGTGTGATGCCTGCACGGTAGGTCTGCAGAGTCTCCTCTACGATGGCGACAAAGTTGTCGGCGTGCCAGCGCTGGCGCTCGCTCACCGGTCCGGCGAGGTAGTTGTGCGCATGATCGCCGAGCCCGAGCTTGAACATCGAGTGAATGTCGACCATCAGAGGTTCGCCCGCCTGAATCTCACGGCGCGTCGCCGGTGTGCATGCACCAAAACCGTAGCCGGTGCGGTAGCCGCTGGCGATCTCGTTGGCGCCCGTAATAGACCACTCACATTCGGTGGCGGACTTGCGCCTCGCACGAG
>CAZJCO010000460.1:0-1585 GCA_964544375.1 uncultured Myxococcales bacterium | reverse complement strand
AAGCAAGAAACCGGGAACCGTGATCGTTCGCCGCAGAAAGCGCTCTCTCGGACGTTCGCAGCCGCCCTGTTGCATCCCGAAGACAAATACTGGAAGAAGACGCCGTGGACAAGGAAGACGAGATTCGTATCGGTGTCTCGACTTGTTTGCTCGGCGAGCAGGTGCGCTACGACGGCGGTCACAAGCGGCATCACCTGATCACCGACGTACTCTCGGCGTACGTGTGTTTTGTCGCGGTATGTCCGGAAGTCGAGGTCGGGATGGGAATTCCGCGCGAACCGGTTCGTCTCGTTCGCAACGGCGAAGGCCTGCGGATGCTCGGCCGCGACTCCGGCGCGGACTACACTCGCGCGATGCAACGCTACGGGCGCCGGCGTATGCGCGAGTTGGCGCGTCTCGATCTACACGGATACATCCTGAAAAAAGGTTCCCCGAGCTGTGGTATGGCGCGCGTGCGAACCTACACGCCGGCAGGTGCGCCGGCCGGGCCGGGCCGCGGCCTGTTTGCCGAGGAACTGATCGAGCGGTTTCCTCTGCTGCCGGTCGAGGAAGAGGACCGCTTGAGCGACCCTCGCCTGCGCGAAAACTTCATCGAGCAGGTCTTTGCCTACCGTCGACTGCGGACAATGTTTTCGGGTTCCTGGAGCCTCGCCCGCCTGGTCGAGTTCCACCGGAGCGAGAAATTGCTTTTGATGGCGCACGACCCGGCGGCGCAAAAGCAGCTCGGCCAACTGGTGGCCGGCGCTAAGTCGACGGCCCGGCGCGAGCTGGCCACTGCTTATCAGCAAGGCTTCATGCGCGCGCTTGCGCGTCGAGCGACCCCACGGCGGCACGCAAACGTTCTTCACCACGTGCTCGGTTACTTCAAGAAGCAGTTGACGGCGACCGACAAAGAAGAGTTCCTCGCTTTGGTCGAAAAATTTCGCACCGGGCTCGTGCCGCTGATCGTGCCGATTACCCTGGTGCGACACTACGCGCGACTGTTCGGCGTCGCGTATCTCGAGGGTCAAACCTATCTCGAGCCGCATCCCAAGGAGCTGATGCTGCGCAATCATGCGTGAAGGCCTACGCAAGGAGCGCCAACTACTGCGTTACGTGAGAGGCGGCGTGTGAACGTCATCATCACAGGTGGAACCGGCTTGGTCGGCCGAGCGGTCGTCGCCGAGTTGCTAGACCGCGGCGATGATGTCTGCGTCTGGTCGAGAGATGCCGAGCAGGCAATGAAAGAGCTGCCGGCGGCGACTCGGGTCGCCGCTTGGAACCCGCTCGCTGTCGATCCAGCGGCGCTTGCCGAAGCGGACGCGGTGGTTCACCTGGCCGGTGCCGGGATTGCCGATGCCCGCTGGACCGAGAAACGAAAAGCATTGCTTCGTTCCTCACGCATAGAAACCGCGGCAGCGCTGGTTCGGGGGATCGAGTCCTTGCCGTCCGCAGAGCGACCGCGCGTGCTGGTTTCGGCTTCGGCCGTCGGTTTTTACGGAGATCGTCAAGACGAGATGCTGACCGAGCGCAGCGAGGGGGGGACCGGTTTTCTCGCTCAGATTTGTCGCGATTGGGAGGCGCAGATCTTTGCCGCCCAGCAGGC
>CAZJCO010000459.1:0-1586 GCA_964544375.1 uncultured Myxococcales bacterium | reverse complement strand
TGCTGCAGCAAACGATCCTTGCGGCGGCGGTCGTCTCGTTGTTGGCGCCGAGCGCTGGGGCGGCCGATCTGGCCGACGAGTTGGAAGCACTCAAAACCCAGGTCGAGCAACAATCGCGCGCCCTCGAGCAAGCGCGCGAGCGCAACCGACGTCTCGAAGAGCGCGTCCGCGCGCTCGAAAAGCAGACGGACGCCGGCAGGCCCGGCAGCGCATCCGCGCGCGCGCCGCAGAGTAGCTCGACGAGCGAAGAGTTGGCGGCCCGCGTCGAAGCCATCGAGGCACAGACGGTGGTCATCAGCGCGCAGCAGGAAGGCCTGATAGAGCGACTGGCGCGCCAGACACGCTTGAGCGGTTACGCTTCGGTCGAGTTCTCCGACTTCGAAAACCGAGATGCCGACTTCGAGCTGGCGACGCTCGAGCTTCTGGTCAGTGCCGAGCCCGTGCCACGCTTGTCGTTTCGCGGCGAGTTCGAGTTCGAGGCGGTCGGTTCCGGAGATCCGGATCGCGGTGGACACCATGCCGATGCCGAGATCGAGGAAGCGTGGGTCGAGTATGCGATCACGCCTTGGCTGCGCCCGCGCGCCGGGGCCGTGTTCTCGCCGCTGGGGCGTTACACTTCGAATCACTTCGACACGGTGCAGGATCTGACCTCGCGGCCATTGATGGCCCGGCACGTGATTCCGTCGAGCTGGACCGAAACCGGCGTTGGTGCGACCGGGGATCTTGCGATTCCCGAGATCTTTCCCTGGCTCGATGAACTCGGCCTCGAGTATGAACTCTACGCCGTTAACGGCCTAAACGACCGGCTCTCGGATACCTCTATGCGCAAGGCGCGTGGTGCGCTCGGCGGAGACAACAACGGCGACAAGGCCGTCGTCGGCCGCCTCGGCTTGGCTTCTCCGGGGCGACTAGAAGTCGGGGTTAGCGGATACCTAGGCAAATACGACGCGGCTGACGACGACGTGATCCGCGGTGTCGATGTCGATTGGGATCTACGTTGGAAGTCGCTACGCGTCAAGGGCGAGTACGCGCGCCTGACGATCGACGACGGCGTGGCCGCGAGCGGACTGTCGACCCCCGGGCACGTGACCGGACTTTACGTCGAGCCGTCTTATACCTTCTGGCCCGGATTGCTCGACGATGTCGGCCGTCGCTACATGACCAATCCAAGGCTCACGGCCGCTGTGCGCTGGGGGTTTGCCGACATCGGGGACGACGGAGACGCAGGCAGCGGCGACAATCGCGAGGAACGTCTGACCTTGGGGCTGGCGCTACGTCCGGCCGACAACTTGGCGCTCAAGCTGGAATGGCAGAGGAACACGAGCAGTCGCGAGGCACTCGAATACGGCGACGCCGACGGTTTTCTGGCATCGGTGGCGACCGCGTTCTGAGGAGAGCATGAAGGGACTGCGGATCACGCTGTTGCTTTTCACCGCCGCCGCTCTGGCGGGCGCGCCGCCGCGCTTGCTTGGCGCAGCCGGCAGCGAAGCATTGCTGGTCGTGGTCCACCGCGGCAACACGGTAGATCGACTGACGACCTACGAAATCGCCAAAATCTTTCGCGGCGAGACGACGCAATGGCCCGA
>CAZJCO010000458.1:0-1596 GCA_964544375.1 uncultured Myxococcales bacterium | reverse complement strand
GTTTGTCGGGTGTTCGCTAGGAGCGAAATGAGGCATTTCGCGAACCAGGGAAAGCGGACGCCCGAGCTCATGCGCGGATACTTCGAGTCGATCGCGCGCAACACCCGAGCCTTGTTGGCACGCAACGAAGTCGACGGGCCGGTATATCTGATCGGCGGGTGTGCTCGGCTCGAGTCCGTACGCGGCGCCCTCGAGACGCTGATCGGCCGCCCCGTCATCGTGCCCCGACATTGTCTATCCTACGAAGCCATCGGCGCCGCCGTACTAGCAGTAGGCCATGGCTCGAACGGAAAGCGTGCGCGGCTGCCAAACGACGCGAGCGTCTTGATTCGTCCGCGCGAAAAGCGCCTGAGCGTCCTAGCACCGGCGCACCGCTGGCGTAGCCGCGTCACCATCCAAAGCGCCGCGCCCGCGGCCGAAGACGGTCAGGCGCCGAGCATCCTCGGCCTCGATCTCGGCTCCACCGGAGCCAAGGCCGTGCTTTCTTCGATTGCCAGCGGCGAGCCGCTCGTCGACGTTTACGACCGCACCCGCGGCAATCCGGTCGATGCCGCCAGGCGCCTGGTACGAGCAATTCTCGAGCGCTGCAGCCCGGACATCCGAGCGGTTGCGATCACTGGCTCGGGACGCGAAGCCGTCGCGACCCTCGTACGCACGGTGTTCCCAGAGGCCGGCGACCGCATCGTCGTGCTCAACGAGATCGTCGCGCACGCAACCGCGGCGATCCGCCGTGATCCCGACCGCGGGCGCGACATGTCGGTAGTCGAAATCGGCGGTCAGGACGCCAAGTACATCCGCGTCTCCGGCGGTCGCATCGTCGAGAGCGACATGAATAAGGCCTGCAGCGCCGGCACCGGCTCCTTCCTCGAGGAGCAGGCGGCCTTCTACGACGTCGAGAACATCGGCAGCTTCGTCCGGATGGCCTCCGAGGCCGAGCGCCCACCGGATCTCGGCCAGATGTGTACGGTCTACGTCGCCGATACCGCGTCCGAGGCACTGAAAGAAGGCTTTTCGGTCAAGGACATTTTTGCCGGCTTCCAGTACTCGGTCATCAACAACTATCTCAACCGGGTGATGGGTCAGCGGACCCTCGGCAAGACCGTGTTCTTTCAGGGCAAGCCGGCTTCAAACCCCTCACTGGCATGGACTCTGGCGGCAGTGACCGATCGAGACATCATCGTCCCGCCCAATCCGGGCGCGATGGGAGCCTGGGGCATCGGCCTCTGCGCCATCGATCAAGTCGGCAACCAGCGATTGCTGGCAAGCGAGCGTCTCGACCCCGAGGCGATCTTGCGCGCCGAGATTACCGAACGCAGCGAGTTCCAATGCAAGGATCCGGGCTGCCAAACGCTCTGCCCGATCGAACGGACGAAGATCACCGTGGGCGGAAGTCAGCGCGTTGCGTTGTCGGGAGGAGCCTGTCCCAAGTTCGAGGTGGCTTCCGGCAGCAGGAAGAAACTGGATCTCGACGCGCCGAATCACTTCGAGGAGCGCCGTCAGCTCATCGCCCGCTACGATCGGCCGGGGAACGTGCTGCCCGGGACGGCACTCCGAGCCGAGAAAGAAAGAAGGATCCCGCACAAGGCCGGGTCCCCG
>CAZJCO010000457.1:0-1607 GCA_964544375.1 uncultured Myxococcales bacterium | reverse complement strand
GACGGCAAACCCGGCAAAACAAAGCGAAAAATCGTCTCCTTATTGAAGGATATGGAAACGCTGGCCAAGCGCATCCGCGCACGCCGTCGGCGCGAGGGCATGATCGAGCTTGATCTACCCAACTGCGAACTCGTCCACGACAAAGACGGCGCGGTGGTCGATGTGGTGCCGGAAGACGACGCGTTCACGCACAAGATCATCGAGATGTTCATGGTCGAGGCCAACGAGGCCGTCGCACGTACGCTGCTGGAGACCGGCGCGCCGTACCTCCGACGCATCCACGACGACCCGAAGCACCGACCGGGCGAGGGGCTGTCGAAGTTCATTTCGATGCTTGGCTACGACGTACCGAGCCTTCTCGATCGGTTTGCCTTGCAAGCGCTGCTCAAGAAAGCAAGCGGCACGGAAGAGGCACCGGCCATCAACTTCGCGATCCTGCGTTCCATGCAGCGGGCCGAGTATTCGCCGCTACGCGTAGGGCATTACGCCCTCGCGTCGGAGCACTACTGCCACTTTACCTCACCGATTCGGCGCTACCCTGACCTGACCATCCACCGGCTGATCGACCGATACCTCGCTGGTGACCTGAACAAAAAACGCCGGCGATCGAAGAAGCAAACCGGGGCGGCCACAAAGACACCAACCGTGGAAGAGCTCATCGCGCTCGGACGGCATTGCAGCGACACGGAACGCGCCGCAGAAGCCGCAGAGCGCGAACTCAAAGAGGTCTTGCTGCTGCGCCTGCTGGAGAAACACGTCGGCGATTCGTTCGAGGGGATGGTGAGCGGCGTTTCCAACGCCGGCGTGTATGTGAAGCTCGACCGGTTCCTGCTCGACGGCGTGCTGGAGTTCAGCCAACTCGGTGAGGACTGGTGGGACGTAGACGCTAAGACCGGCTCCGTGCTGGGCGAAGTTTCGGGCATCCGCCTGCGCGTGGGCAACCGGCTCAAGGTCACCATCAGCGCGGTGCACGTTCCGCTGCGCAAGCTCGACCTGGCATTGGCCGAGCCGCTCACCAAGCAGAGGCTTCGCGGAAAGCGCCCAAGCCGGAAAAAAACCGCAAGCCCCAACCGCAGTAACCGGCGCGTCAAAGGAAAACCCAAGACGACATCCGTCAAGCCGAAACAAACCGGTACCAAGCAAGCATCAAACGCAGGTAAGACAGGAAAGAAACCCCGACGAAGCGCGAAACGAAAGCGTTGAAGTCTGGAGGTCTAACCGGCCCTCGGTGCGGCATGCACCAAGGGAGGAAAAAAAGGGGAGGGACGTGCCAGGAAGAATATTGTGTGGCTTAGCGTCTTCTGAATGGGAGGGAGAGGAAAAGGGAGAGGAAAAGGTGTCAGGAAGATTATTCTGTACTCTGGCATGCACCGCGTTGCTCCTGAGCCGGACGCCGCGCGAATGTGGCGCTTATGCCGTGCGCCGCGCGAATCGGATCGCCTGCCTGACGGAGTCCATCGCGGCGTGCGGCAGTGAGGCCGCACCGTCGATCTGAACCGTCTCGATGCCGGATTCCGACGCCTGCGCCATCATGGTGACCAGTTGCGGGCCGTGGTCTGCGATACACAGATTCGCCGGGATGACTAGCTCGTGCCGGTTTGCCGTCG
>CAZJCO010000456.1:0-1609 GCA_964544375.1 uncultured Myxococcales bacterium | reverse complement strand
CCCGAGATGGCCTACTTCGAGTGCCTGCACGAGGTCAAGCTGATCGTCGACCTGATCTACGAAGGCGGCATCGCCAACATGCGTTATTCGATCAGCAACACCGCCGAGTACGGCGATCTGACGCGAGGTAAACGCGTCATCGGATCGGAGACGCGCGAGGCGATGAAAAAGATTCTAGCCGACATCCAGTCCGGCGCTTTCGCCGACGAGTGGCTGACGGAGTACAAGTGCGGGTTGCCGCACTTCAAGGAGCTGCGCAAGGAAGGCGCGGCGCATTCGGTCGAGCAGGTCGGCGAGCGCCTGCGCGGGCTGATGCCCTGGCTTTCCGAGGAGCGGTTGGTCGACCGCTCCAAGAACTGAAGCGTTTGCTGGAGTTTCGATTGCCGGCTCGGCCTTCGCTTCGCTGATGCGCTTTGCCCCGGAAGGCTATCTCCCGGCCGCGGTTGTTGCTGCCGTCGGCGTGGCCGCCGGTCTGGCGGCGGGTTGGGCGGTGGGCCTGGCGCTGCTGGTTTTTGCGCTTGCCGTTCTACTGTTCTTCCGTGATCCGCAGCGTCGCGCCGTGGACGCCGGTCCCGGTTCGATTCTAGCGCCGGCCGATGGGCGCGTTGTGTCGGTCGGCACTGCCCAGGCTCATCGCCTTTGCGGTGAGGCGCGGCAGCGGATCTCGATCTTCATGTCACCGCTCGACGTTCACGTAAACCGCAGTCCGCTCGACGGCACGGTCGAGGACAGCGCGTATCGTCACGGGCGTTTCGGAGCCGCTTACAAGGGCGACGCTTCTGCGGTCAACGAATCGAACGCGCTCCTGATCCGTGCCGACGCGGGCTACCGAGTGGTGGTCGTGCAGATTGCCGGTTGGCTGGCGCGTCGCATCGTCTGTGACGTTCGCGGCGGCGACCGGCTGGTGCGGGGAGATCGCTTCGGTTTGATCATGTTCGGCTCACGGGTTGACCTACACCTGCCCGAGGGTGTATCGATCCGGGTGGCGCCGGGCGATCGTGTCAAGGCCGGTGCGAGCATCCTCGCCGAGGCCTCGCCGATGGATGCTGGGAACGCTTGAGTCGGCGCCTGCGGCGGAGGACCGATGAAAACTCGACCGAAGGTCAGACGCATTCACCAATCTCGTCGCGGTCCGCGCGGCGTGTACGTTCTACCGAACTTGATCACCTCGGCCGGTTTGTTCTGCGGTGTGTTTGCGATTGCGCAGACCGTCGACGGTCAATACTTCAACGCGGCCCTGGCGATTCTTGCGGCCCAGCTGTTCGATATCCTCGATGGCCGGGTGGCGCGTTTGACCAACGCGACCAGCAGCTTCGGCGTCGAGTACGACTCGCTCTGCGATCTCGTGTCTTTCGGTGTCGCGCCCGGGCTACTAATCTATCGATGGGCTCTGCTGCCGTGGGGAGTCTGGGGCTGGCTGGCGGCTGCGCTGTTCGTTTGTTGTGCGGCTCTGCGTCTGGCCCGCTTCAACACGATGGTCGGGCTTACGCCGACTGGTTACTTCGTCGGCCTGCCGGTGCCGGCGGCGGCCGCCGGACTGGCGAGCATCCTCTTGGTGTACGACTATCTGGTGCGCTCCGGACAGCGACACGCGCAGCTCAGTTGTCGC
>CAZJCO010000455.1:0-1627 GCA_964544375.1 uncultured Myxococcales bacterium | reverse complement strand
GCCGGGTGGTCGATCACAAGGTCACGGCGACGCGCTGCGAGCCGGGCGCGGGCGGGCTGATGATGGACCTGCCGGACGCGGCGAGCGCGTCGTCGTCGGGGTCGTCGTCGATGACCTGCGCGATGGCGACGCTGGCGGGCGAGACGCTGCACTACCAGCAGACGGGCAACCTCGAGAGGCAGGACCACTACGCGACCGGGCTGTCGCTGTCGTTCTCGTACGACCGCCAGCACCAGTTGCTCAGCGCGGCGGCCGCGGACGGCAGCTACGACGCGGAGTTTGGCTACTCGCCGGCCGGGCAGCTCGAGCGCGCGCGCGTCGACGCGACGGGACCGCTGGCCGAGGTGACGCGGCGCGACGTCGAGTACGACTACAGCGGGCTGCCGGGCACGATCCCGGCCGATCCGGAGGCGGTGCGCGCGCTGCGCCGGACCGGCGACGGGGCGGCCGAGGGCACGTTCGACTACGACGAGCGCGGCCACCTGGTGCGCAAGACGGTCGGCGACACGACGTGGACGCTGCGCTACGACGGCGGCGGCCTGCTGCGCAAGGCGTGCCGGCTGCCGGGCGGCAGCTGCGAGACCTACTACTACGACCACACCGGGGCGCGCATCCTGTCGTTCCGCGACCACTTCGACGGCGACGGGCGGCTGGGCCGGCTGTGGCTGGGCGCGACCGAGGTCGAGTACCGCGACACCGGCGGCGCGATGACCGCCGACCGGGCGATGGTATTCGCGAGCCTGGGCGCGATGCCGGTGGCGCGCATCCGCGACGGCGACCTCGACGAGCCGGAGCTGACGTACTCGGGCGTGCTCGGCCACCTGCTGGCGGTCACCGACGCGGGCGGCGCGCCGCTGGCGCGCTACGTGTACAGCCCGTTCGGCGAGCTGTTGTGGCGCGACGGCGCCGAGGCCGACGACTTCCACCGGCTGTTCAACGGCAAACAGCTCGACGACCTGAGCGAGCTGGGCTACTACGGCGCCCGCTACTACGACCGGCTCACCATGACCTGGACCTCGCGCGACCCGCTGTTCGCGTTCGCGCCCGACCTGGCCTACAGCGAGCCGCGCCGCATGGGCCTGTATCAGTTCGTCCTCAACAACCCCGTGCGCTTCGTGGATCCCGACGGGCTGGCCAGCGATACTCAGCTGGGCGAGGGTGCCGAGCAACGCAGGGAAGCGGAGCGCCGCAGACAGGAAGCAAAACGCAGGCAGTGGCTCTACGACAACTGCACCAAGCCCGGCCTCGTCCCGTCGTCCTCGTGCCCCGGCCACACCGCCAGCCCACGCGATCTGAAGTGCAAGAGCAAGCAGTACGCGTGCGATCCCGACAACTTCCAGGATGAGAAGGCCGAGATCCGCGGCGAGATCGCCGACCGGGTTGTCCTCGGCGTCGAAATCGGTCTCGCCGTCTGGGGCGGATGGGAGGCCCTGGCCGAACACCTCGGCGAGAAGGCCGCCCAGAAGGCCGCCCAGAAGGCCGCCAGCGAGATCGGAGCCCTCGCGGACGACGCGGCTATCGCTGAACAAACAGGCGCAGCCGCAGGGGAAGCGGGGGGAGCGATTGGGTTTGCGGATGACGCCGTAGGTTCCGCGTATCAAGGTATGCGCTCAGGTGGCGGCCATGC
>CAZJCO010000454.1:0-1645 GCA_964544375.1 uncultured Myxococcales bacterium | reverse complement strand
CTGCCCGAGATAGCGGTAGAAGAACAGCAAGCAGCGCTCCTTGTCTGCAAGCAGCCCTGGCTCGGCGTGTCGCGAATGCGCGTTGCGCTGCAGGTCGACCATCGCCGATGCGTCTTCGGCGTTGATCTGGTTAATGGCTTCTTCGTTCATCGCGCGGATCTCTTCGGACTTACTCAATTCCTCGTAGAGGAGCGGATGGACGAGGTTCGCGCCGATGACCCGGGTGTGGCCGGCGTCGATGGGCAGAAAGTGCAGCCAAATGCTCGAGAACTGGGTGCACGACACTGCGCAGTTCGGAAAGATACCGAGCTGCGGCGCGCTGGTAACATCGTTGCCGCTCATCATCTCGGCAAACGGCGCATAGTCGGCGAACGGGCCCTCGAACACCGTGTCCATGCGGAAACCCGTCCACTGCTTCGACGTAGCCTCGAAGGTCGCGCTCTTCGACGGCATTAGATCGGCGAAGGTCGTCGGGTGAAGGCCGTCTACGTGGTAGCCCTCGATCGCGGTTTCTAGCGCGAGCTTCCAGTTGCCGGGCCAAACTTCGTCGACCGGCGGCGCTACACGCCAAGTCTCCATGTCGTAGTTGCCGAGGATATCGGCCGCACCGGTCAGCCGTGGAGCCAGCGGCCCGACGTCGCGATTCAAAGAGACGAAGACGAAACCGAGCCACGTCTCCAATGGCAACTCGGGTAGGCGGCAGCGGTTGCCGTTGACATCTCTGACTCCGCCCATGTGCGGCGCGCCGCGAAGCTCGCCGTCGAGTTTGTAAGTCCACTTGTGGTAGCCGCAGGTCAACTGTTGCGTATTGCCGCAGCCCTGGGCCACCGTGAAGTAGCGGTGGCGGCAGACGTTGCTCATCGCCCTGAGTTGCTCGTCATCGCCGCGTGCTATGAGTATCGGCTCACCGACGACCTCAGCCGTGAAGTAGACTCCGACATTCGGCACCTGCTCCAAACGCCCCACGCAGATTCACTCTTTGCGAAAGATCTGCTCGGTTTCCCGTTCGAGCAGATCCTCCGACGTATACATGTCCATGGGCAGCGCTCGCGCGTCGCCGATATCAATGTCCTCGTAACTGCGCAGTCGCTGCGTGAGTTTTTCTGCGCTTCTCATCATGCGGTACCTCCTGGATGGGCCATTTAGGTCGCCGACCTAAATATTAGGTCGTTGACCTATTATGTCAATACCCTATACTCGAGATGTGGGAATTTCTGTTGAGGCGACCAAGGGCGCGCGCCGCCAGGCCGAAATCTTGGCCGTAGCGCGAGAACTGCTGGTCGAGGAGGGCTACGACCGCTTCGTGCTCCGCGAGATCGCCGCTCGGGCCGGCATGACCTTGGGGAATCTTCAGTACTACTTCCCTACTCGCGAGACGCTTCTGGGGGCGCTCGCCGAGGCGGAATCGCGGGCTGACGGCGAGGTGCTCGACGCGATCTCAGAGTACGAGCGCAGCAGTGAGCTCCGATTGGCGGAGCTCACACGTGCCCTGCTCGAAAGATGGTCGGGGAATGCGGGGAAGGGCTACGCCGTTGCGCTGTTCCTCTCTATCAGCGAGACGCCCTTTCGGGGGGCGCAGAAAGAGATCTACGACCGCGCCTACGAACAGCTTTTCATGTTGAAGCTGAGCCATCGATTCGGCTGA
>CAZJCO010000453.1:0-1664 GCA_964544375.1 uncultured Myxococcales bacterium | reverse complement strand
CGGGGTGCCCCCCCGCTGGCGGAACCCCGGCGCCCGGCGGCGTCGCGCTCGCCATCGGCCTCGATCTCGGGATCCACTACCTGCACCGCTACACCGCCGCGCGACGACGCCACGAAAACCATGAAGCGGCGTTGCTCGAAACCGCCCGTACGGTCGGCCGAGCGCTGTTTTACAACACCGTGGTCTTGATCGGCGGCTTCGTCGTGCTGCTCAGTGCGCGGATGTATCCGCAGGTCAAACTCGGCGCGCTGGTCTCGGCAACGATGGCCTTTTGTTACCTAGCGACGATGTACTTGTTTCCGGCCGTACTGCGCTTCGTCCGCCTACAAGCGAACGAGGCTCGGCGGCGCGACGCGGAGCCTGCGCCGCAGGGCGCGCAGGCTCCGCCCAGCCTCAAGCAGCCGACTGCATGAAGGATTTTTCTTCGTCAAGCAGAGCGGCAATCGACGGACGCTCGATCAGGCGGTCGAAATAGGCCGCCACCTTCGGCCAACGGACCGCGTCGACGTGCTCGCCACCGTACAACAAATTGACCAGCGGCGAGACGACAGCGATATCGGCAACCGTGAATCGATCGGCGACGAAGAACTCCTTGTCGCCGAGCTGGGACTCCAGCCAATCCAATCTCGGAGGCAACTCGACCGTCAACTTCTTCTCGACGACCTCCTCATCCGTAGCCTGTCCCATCAGCCGCGGTCCAATGACGCGCTGAAAGAACACCGGCGCCGCCGCCTCGACCAGCGCCGTATCGGCGTACTCTTCGAGAAACAACGCACGCGCAACGTCGAGCGGATCCGTCGGATACACCGGCGGCTCGGGCTGAACGCGCTCAAGGTAAGCGATGATCACGCTCGAATCGGGAATGTGGACCCCCTCGGCGGGGGAATAGACCGGAATCTTTCCGAGCGGGCTGATCTTCTTGAACTCATCGCTCACGTTGATCGGCACCACCGGGTCTTGGTCGTAGCTGATCTTCTTCTCGGCCAGGACGATTCTCACCTTTCGTACGAACGGCGACAGACTCGCTCCGTGTAGTACACTCATCGATTTTCTCCTTCGCGGCTGGTTTCGTTTTGCTCCAAGACCCAGCGCCGCGGCAACAGCTCGGTCTCGAAAAGCTCGGAAAGCCGTCCGAGCACAGAATGGTCTCCATGGACGCGAATGCGACCCTCGGCCGCCGCCGCACCGGCTTCATCGAAGCCCGCGAGCACCGCAATCACGTCGGCGGCCGAACCCTCGATTTCGACGTCGGCCTGCGCCCCGCTGGTCTCGACCCGCGTGCCGCCGGCGCCACCGCTGAGCCGAATCGAGAACACGCCGCTTTCTGAACGCAGGCGCAGCAGGCAGGAAAGCTCCGGCGTCGGCACGGCGCGCGCCAGAGCCGAGAGGTAATTTGGCAGCCAAGCCGGCTCGAGCAGATCGTCCGAGGTCGGCCGCTCGAGAAATCGGCTGCCCCAGCGCACCAATTCTCGAATCACCGGTGCAAGCGCAACGCCGGTCTCGGTCAGCCGATAGACCGTCGACGCGGCCGGCGGATCGAGCTCGTGGCGTTCAATCACACCGGTTTCGGCGAGCGACGCGAGCCGCTCGCTGAGACCGCTCGAGGTGACACCGCTGAGGCGCTGTCTCGAGTCGCTTAATCTGTGGGTGCCGAGTACTACCCG
>CAZJCO010000452.1:0-1684 GCA_964544375.1 uncultured Myxococcales bacterium | reverse complement strand
GTGGCTTGTGCGCCGCGTTCGTGTGCACGACCCGGCCAGAGAGAGAGCCTGCTCGGCCTGCTCGACGTCGCGGCGGATCTGTTCGGCGAGTTCCTCGGGGCCGGAAAACTTCCGCTGGTCTCGCAAGCGTTCGATGAAACGCAACGACATCATCTTGGCGTACAGATCACGCGGCTCCATGAAGAGATGGGCTTCAACCAACAATTGATCTCCGCCGAAGGTCGGCGTGCGGCCGATCGACGTCACTCCGTCGACCAGTTCGCCGTCGATCACGGCCTGGGTTGCGTAGACGCCTTCGGCGGGAATCAGTTCCGTACGTGGCAGGAGATTCGCGGTCGAAAAGCCCAGCGTGCGGCCGCGTCCCGAACCGCGCACGACGCGGCCGCGCACGATGTGCGGACGGCCGAGCAGACGGGCGGCCAGGGCGACGTCGCCTTCGGCAACGGTTCTGCGAACCAGACTCGAATGCACCAGAAGATCGCCGACCCGCACGGGGCGAATCACCTCGACGGCGAAGCCGTAACGGCCGCCGTCTTCGACCAGCGACTCGACGCTGCCCCCGCGGTTGCGGCCGAAGTTGAGATCGTGCCCCACCACGAGCTTCTGTGCGGCCAAGATTTCGACCAAGAAGCGGCGCACGAAGTCCTCGGCTTCGACCCGAGCGAACTCGCGGGAAAAGTGCTGAACGACAACCGCGTCTACCCCGCAACCCGCCAGCGCGGCGAGCCGGTCGCCCAAGGTCATCAGCAGGCGCGGCGCCTTTTCCGGGCGCAGCACGGAGACCGGATGAGGCTCGAACGTCAGCGCAACCGCTTCGACGCCGCGACGGTCGGCATCCTCAAGTAGGCGCGCAAGGATGACCTGGTGGCCGTGATGCACGCCGTCGAAGTTGCCGATCGTAACGACTGGGTTGACAAAGCAGCCTCGGGCCCGCTCCAGGCTGCGGATGACTCGCATCGAGACGAAGGTGCTCGCGGGCGGCCGCCGTCAGCCGCCCATCTGTTGCAGCCAGCGTCGCGCCTGACTGGCCTCGCCCGAACGCGGATAGCGATTGATGAGCTTTTGCAGGCTCAGCCGCGCGTCCACCTGGTCGCCGATCTTGGAGAAGAGCGCCGCCAGTTGGAGCAGCGCCGCCGCGCCGCGGTCCCCGGAAGCGTAGCGCAAGACGACCTGGTTGAATTCCTTGATCGCTGCGGTTTCCATGCCCTTGCGGCGGTAGCACTCGGCGATCCAATACTGCGCGTCGTCGGCCACAGGCGAGGTCGTGTCGGCATGGATGAAGTCGCGGAAGTACTGAATCGCCTCGTCGTACTGCTCCTCGCCCATCGCGCGAACACCGTCGGAATAGAGCGTTCCCTCGAGAGCCGACGGAACCGCCGGCAGCGCCGCCTGCGGCACGTTGCCGGGCTCGGCCCAGTTGCCATAGTTGCGCACGCCCATCACTACCCGGGCGTCCGGGTTGTCGTCCGCTTCACCGCTCGCTGGAACGCCGCCCGGGCCGGATCCTTCGGGGGTCGAGGTCACCGCCGCCAGCGGTCCGGGGCCGGTCCGCGTCGTCACGGTAGCCTCGGGCGGCTCGCCGGCGCTGCCCTCGGCAATCATATCGCCGCCGGGACCGTAAGGGTGCCGGTCGATTCCCGCGCCGGTGCTGTCCGCGCTCGGGGCCGCGCCGCCGCCCCGCCCC
>CAZJCO010000451.1:0-1688 GCA_964544375.1 uncultured Myxococcales bacterium | reverse complement strand
CGCGGTCGTCACACGCCCCGCCGCCACGCACGCGCCGGAGAGAAGGCGCGTTGCCCGTCGGGTTCAATTCGGGGTTAGATGTCATGCCACCGCTGCCGAACATCTTTTACTCCGTCGACGTACCAAGAAGCGCTTCGATCTCGCGTCTCAGCTTGGCCGCCCACTTCTTCTTGAAGCCGTATGCATTTCGAGATACGACGACGCCGCCACTCCGGTCGACCAAGATCTCTACCGGAAACCCTCGGACGTTCTTCACAGATGGAAGAGCAGCCTCGAAGTTGCCCGGTTGACCTCCGTCCAGAACCAAATAGTTGATTCCCTGGTTCTCGACAAACTGTCGAAGCCTCGCACGCCTTTCATCGCCCTGATCCTCGGCCTCGAACGCAATGCCCACGACTACCAACCCACGATCCGAATACTGCGCCTGGAGATCGACCAGCGTCGGAATCTCTGTGATACACGGCGGGCACCAAGTCGCCCAGAGATCGATGAGAAGAACGTTGCCACTAAACCGTGGATCTGCGGAACTCACAAGCGTTCCAGATAGCTCGGGAAGATTGAACTCGAGCGTGCCGCCCTGGACGATCGGATCTTTCCCGTGTGCTGGAACGGCCATCACCGCACTCAGAGCGATCAGTACGCCGACCGCGACAGACAAGCCTGGTTTCACAGTTCCTCGATTGCTCTTCATGACAGCTAACGGTTGGGATAACCTGCAAAGCACGTCCTGCGAAGCAGGCTGGCGTGGCCCCCTCCTCTTCACAGGGATGGTAGCAGGGCGTGTTCTAGCTCGCCCACACCGTGCCCGGGGGCGGGGGTGGCGTCCAGCAGGAAGAGGCTGTCCAGCCGGCTGGCGGCGCTGTAGCCGGCGTCGCCTACGATATTGACCGAGAATTTGTCGCCAAGGAGCTTGGTTTCAGCCGGATAAGTCAGAATAGTATGGATGACGTCTTCGACAAAGACTTTTTCAGCTTCATCGATCGTATCCACATAGGCGTAGCTGCCGTCGCCATTGTCGGCCAGCTGCTCCATGAGCACATCGTTGAAGTTGCCCATCCCGACACCGATCGTCGTGAGCGTGGTGCCGTCTCGGGCGTATTCCTGAATGGTGTCGAGGATCCCGCCCGGGCTGGTATCGCCGACGTTGGCGACGCCGTCGGAAAGCAGGATGACGCGGTTGACGACATCGGGGTCGAACATCCTGGAGGCCAGTGCATAACCGGTTTTCAACCCGGCTTCGGCGTTCGTGCTGTTGAGCGGGCGCAGGGAGCGGACGGCGTTCATGATCGTCCGGCTGGATCCGGCATCCGTAGGTTCCAGGACCACCCAGGCAGAGGTGCTGTAAGCCGCGATCGCGACCCGGTCGCCTTCCCGCAGGTTATCGACCAGCAGCTCGACGGCGTCTTTGACCAGCTCGAGGCGGTTTTCCATATCCATCGATCCTGAGACATCGATGACGAGCGTCAGGTGGACGGGTTTGCGCTCCGATGCGGGCACCTGGTAGCCCTGGATGCCGAAGCGCAGGATATACGTGCCGTCCTGGGAAAACGGCGAGGGCGCGCCGTCTGCGTAGAGGGAAAAAGCGTTGTTCGTCGGGGCCGGGTAGTCCTGGTCGAAGTAGTTGACGAATTCCTCGGTGCGCACGGCCGCAGGCGGCGGCAGCAGGCCGTCTTCCACGTAGCGGCGGG
>CAZJCO010000450.1:0-1691 GCA_964544375.1 uncultured Myxococcales bacterium | reverse complement strand
GGAAGAAGTCGGCGAGCGCATCGACGTTGTTCATCAGCGCCGTCGCGTAGGCCACCGCGCTGTACTCGGGTCCAAGCGCCGAAGCCGGACCGGCGGCGGATTCGGAAGTCTTGACGACCTCGAGAAACGGATCGTCGGCAAAGGCGGCTCCAAGCGCCTGAATCAGCGCGACGAAGCGCGCGTTGACGGCGGGTACCCAGCGCTTGGCGATGTAGCCGCTCTGGTCGCTACCAATGTACCCGTCCGCATATTCGGGCGTCCGCATGTAGAGCGGCACGGGAATGAAAGGATTCCCCGAGAAAGACTTGTCGCGGATCATGATCATCAGGCGCTTGTTGATCGACTTCAGCGTGTCGAGCGCAGCGGTAATGTTGGCGAAATCGTACGAGCCGGGTTGATCGCCTTCGATGTTCACCCATTCGTAGGCGATGCTGATACCGCGAATGTCTGGATTGCTCGCCGCCTGATCGAGGTGGAATTGCGAAATCGAGACGCCGGACTCGAGAAGATAGTGGCCGGGATGAAAGCGCAACGAGGTGCCCGGAAAGGTGAGCGGCGGACAAGTATCGTTGGCCGCCCCGTCGTCGAGTGTTTCGCAGTCGCGGTAAAGGTCAGCTACTTCGTCGAGGGCGAGGCAAGCCGTGCAGCGAGCCTCGCGCTCGAGGCACGCATGGAGAGCGGCCGCATCGCTTGCGCCGCAGGCGGGGAAGGCCGAGGCCAAGTCGACGCCCGTGCATCGCGCAGTCAGGTCGCCCTCGAGCCTACTTCGGGCGCCGCAGGCACGCGCGATCTTGCCGCTCAAATCGTTGCCGATGCAGGCCTCGAGGCCCGCCCTGTCGACGACCGAACCGTCCTTGAGGCCCTTCTTCGCGCATCGCCCGTACGCTTTCAGAATCGCGTCGTGACATTTCGTCACGTTCTTCGCCGTGCGTTGCTGACACTTCGCACCCGTATCACCGACCAGCAGTGCAGCATCGAGGTCGACGCCAAAGACGCGATCGGTGAGCGTGGTGTGGGCAACTACGGCAAATGTGTTGGCGACAGCCGCAACACGCATACCGAAGGGAGCGCGCTTGGGGCTACCGTCTTGACCGATCCCGACGCAATTTCTTCCGAAGCGCGCAGCCGCCTTCTCCTTGGCCCTGGCGACCTTGCCCCTGCGATCGGCCGTCAGACAGGCCTCGGCCGTGCCGACGAGTTTACCCTTGGCAAAATCTCGCAGGCAGCTTCGTAGCTCCTTACCTTCGCTCGCCGCGGTCTTGGCGAAATCCTTGTCGAACCCGTTTAAACACGCCCGCTGATCCGCGGACACACTTTGGGCCTGGACCGCAAGTGGAGAAACGAGACTCAGGACGACGAGAAACGCGGCGCCACGGCGCAGACACAGGCCGGAGAGAATCAGACGACGTTCTTTTCTCTTGCATCTTCTCGATAGAAGCAAGACCCCTCCCCACGAAGTCGGGCACGAGCATGGTAGGTCGTCGTCGTTGTGATTGTCAACCGAGTTTCGGCGACAGGAATCTCGCATACTCGGACGGACTATCCTGCGACGATGTCGCGCAAGAATCGGCTGCTCACCTGGGGGGTGGTTGCCACAACGGTCCTGGTCGTTGGAGGCTCGGCGCGCGTCGATAGGAGTTCCAAAAGGGCATTTTGCGATTCCCTGCCCTATGGGATCGTGTTGACCCAGC
>CAZJCO010000449.1:0-1695 GCA_964544375.1 uncultured Myxococcales bacterium | reverse complement strand
AGAAGATCGCCTCGGAAGAAGCAACCGACGAGGCCGTAGGCGAAGCCGACGCGCGACGCGCGGCCTGTGAGTCGGCCCGCACCTCGGTCACCGTCAGCAGGGCGCAGGAAGACGTAGCCCGCGCCAACGTCGAACGCACGCGCCTACGCGCTCCCTTTGCCGGCATCGTCGCCGAGGTCAACGGTGAAGTCGGCGAATACGTGACACCTTCACCGGTGGGCGTCGCTACCCTACCGACGATCGATTTGATCGATCGCAGCTGTCTGTACGTCTCTGCGCCGATCGACGAAGTCGATGCGGCCGACATTCGACCGGGCATCGAAGCGCGGATCTCCGTCGACGCTTTCCCTTCACGGAACTTTTCCGCACGCGTCCGTCGCATCGCCCCCTATGTTCTCGACGTCGAGAAGCAGGCCCGCACGGTCGATGTCGAGGCGGACTTTTTGACTGCCGAGGATAGCGAACCGATGCTGCCGGGCTACAGTGCGGACCTTGAAATCGTCCTCGCGCGGCACGGCGACGTCCTGCGGATCCCAACGGAGGCGGTCCTAGAGGGCTCGAAGGTCTTGGTTCTCACGTCCGCGGGCGTGCTCGAAGAACGGTCGTTCGAAGCGGGACTGACCAACTGGCAGTTCACCGAAGTCGCGAGCGGACTCGAGGAAGGAGAGCGGGTCGTGACTTCGGTCGACCGCGAGGGCGTGGAGCCCGGCGCACGCGCCGTCGTCGACCGGCGGTCGGTCGCAGGCCAATGATCTCCCTTGAACGGGTCAGCCGCATCTACCAAGTCGGCGACCAACAGGTACGCGCTCTCGACGAAGCGACACTGTCGATCAATGCCGGCGAGTATGTCGCCATCATGGGCCCCTCGGGCTCCGGCAAATCGACCTTGCTGCATATCCTCGGTCTGCTCGACCAACCCACCTCGGGCAGCTACCGGCTCGACGGCGAAGACGTCACGGGCCTCAGCGATACGCAACAAGCGGCGATCCGCAGCAAGAAACTGGGCTTCGTCTTCCAGTTCTTTCATTTGGTTCCCTATCTCACGGCAACGGAAAACGTCGAGCTGCCGATGATTCTCGCCTCGGTCCCGGCGGCCGAACGAAGCCGGCGCTCGGCCGCCGCGCTCGAGCGCATGGGGCTGAGCGACCGGCGCGATCACCGACCGGATCAATTGTCGGGCGGCCAGCGGCAACGCGTCGCGATCGCACGCGCGACCGTCATGCAGCCGTCCGTCATCCTGGCCGACGAACCGACCGGCAATCTCGACCGAAACTCCGGCCACGAAGTCGTTGACGTGCTCGAAGGACTCCACGGCGAAGGTCTGACACTGATCGTCGTGACCCACGATCCGGAACTCGGCGATCGCGCTTCACGGCGGATCCGCATGATCGACGGCCGTGCCAGTGAGGACCGCGGCGCATGACCGGCGGCGACGCCGTTTCGCTGTCGTTGCGCGCGGTCCGGCGCTACCCGGGCCGCAGCTCGATGATGCTGCTGGCGATGGCGATCGGCGTCGCCGCCGTCGTCGTACTCACCGCTCTCGGCGAAGCTGCGCGCCGTTACGTTACTGGCGAATTCGCCTCGCTAGGCACCAATTTGGTGATCGTCTTGCCGGGACGGTCAGAAACCGGCGGCATGGGACCGGTTGCGTTCTCCGGAGAAACCCCCCGCGACCTCACCGTCGGCGATGCGCTG
>CAZJCO010000448.1:0-1697 GCA_964544375.1 uncultured Myxococcales bacterium | reverse complement strand
GATGGCTACAGAAGAGTTCATAGCGGAGGGCGGTGGAGCAGGCACGCGTTGTGCCGTAACGGCCGAAGCGGCCGGGGGGCGCGGCGTTTTAGTTCGGCAGCCCGCCGTTGCCTTCTTGGCGCGTCGGCTCGGCCGACGCCGGTGCGGCGTCGATCACCCGCTGCGTCGCGGGCTCGCTCTCGCCGGCGGATTGCGATGTCTCCTTGCTCGAGAGAACACCGGCGCGACGCCTCAGCTCGGCAAAGGAATCCTCGATCAATCGAAGAAACTCCGACAGATCGGGGACCAATCCCGGATCCGCGTTGAAGCCCCAAAAAATCCGGCCGTCGTAACTGAACAACGCGACACCTAGACCGGTGTTCTCGATCAGCGGAACCTGCGGCAGCATTTTGCGCAAACGCGCACCGAGGATATAGAGAGGAACCTGAGGTCCGGGGACGTTCGTCACGATCATGTTGATCGGCCCCTGGGTGGCACGAGAACCGAGCGACAGCAGTTGCGCGGGCGCCCAGCCGGCGGCGGCGAGCAACATCTGCACACCGAGTGCCTGTTCGGACTTCTTCAGGGCGTCGGTCGCCCGGTGAATGCTCTCGAGCCGCTTGACCGGATCCGCTTCGTCGATGGGAAGCCGAAGGATCCAGCTCGACACCTTATTCCCCAAACGCCCGCGGTCCTGTTCTCCCCTCACGCTGACCGGCGCCGACACGCGGAAGTCGACTTCGTCTGGATCCATCCAGCGCCGGCTGAGGTACGCCCGCACGGCGCCTGAGACGGTCGCTAAGACGAGGTCGTTTACGGTGCATCCGTAGACCCGGCGTACGGCCTTGACCTCGTCGAGAGGCATCGCAAGCCAATCGAAGCGCCGGTGCGGGCCGAGGCGGCCATTGAGCGGTGTGCGCGAGGCGGAACGTACCGCATAGCCGAGCAGCTCGCCTACCGCGCGCACTCGTTTCGCGATTTCGCCTCCGACATCGGTCGCATTGCGACGGAACTCGAAGGCCCTGCGCAGCGCCCCAACGGGCATCATGACGCGGTGAAACAGTTCGTCTCGCAAGAGTTCGATCGCCGCCGGTGTCGGTCGCGGAATGAACTGATGCACCTTGCGCGGTTCGTCCTCAGGGGTGACCGACATCATCACGGTCGCCAGATCAACAGCGGCACTGCCGTCGATCATGCAATGGTGCACTTTCGAAATGATCGCAAAGCGGTCTCCGCGCAACCCTTCGACTACCCAAAGTTCCCACAGCGGCTTCGAGCGATCGAGGTGCTGTGCCATCACTCGGCTCGCCAACTTCTTGAGCTGTTCGTCCGAGCCGGGTTTAGGCAAAGCCGTGTGCCGCACGTGGTAGTCGATGTCGAAGTGCCGATCGTCGATCCAGACGGGTTGGTTGGTGTAGGGAATCCACCGAAGCTTCTGTCGATAACGCGGAATCAAATGCAGCACACCGCGTACGGCGCTTTTTAGGCGGTCGATGTCGATGCCACCTTCCGGCGTCTTCAAGGATCCGGAGTCGTAAATCGCGGTTGCCGCGACATGCATGGCGACCGTCGGCTTCTCGAGTAAGAGGAAGGAGTAATCTTGCGTGGAGAGACGCTCGTACTTGTAACGAAACATGGATCCTCCGCTCGGCCGATCCGTAGCGGCCAAACCAATGCTCGTTTGATACGACCGGAAGACGCTGCGGTCAACCTGCGGC
>CAZJCO010000447.1:0-1708 GCA_964544375.1 uncultured Myxococcales bacterium | reverse complement strand
TTTTTGGAATACCAAGGTTTCACGCTGCAGAGTCCTTTGTTTTCGCGGACTTCGAAAAGGGGCTTATCCCTGTCAACCCTTGCCTCAGGTGGTGGCGGGAAGGAATATTCGGTCATGGCTCAACAATCGGGTGGAGAAATTCTCGCGCGCTGCCTTGTCAATGAAGGCGTCCGCTTTCTTTTCGGACTTCCCTCTCCGGAAATCGATCCGCTGCTGCCGGCGCTCGAAGAGCACGGCATTCGTCTGGTCCCGGTGCGGCACGAGGCTGCCGGCGCCCACATGGCCGACGGGCTCTACAAGACCACCGGCCAAGTCGCGGCCGTACTCGGCAATCCCGGTCCGGGCTCGGCCAACCTGCTGGCCGGCGCGATCACCTCGCGCCACGAGGGCGTACCGTTGCTCGTGCTGACGTCCCAGCATCGCCTCGGCATCGTCTACCCTTCGCCCCCATCGACTTTCCAGGGTCAGGACCAACTCGACGTCTACAAGCCGGCAGTCAAGTGGGGCGCGCCGATCTTTTCCTGGGATCGAATTCCGGAAGTCGTCGAACTAGCCTTTCGCGAGATGTGGGCCGGACGCCCCGGCCCGGTGCAGATCGAGCTGCCGGCGCCGGTGCTTTATGAAACGCAAGACGACGCCGGCCTACGCCTGAGAAAGCCGGCGACCTATCGGGCGAATCTCGGCGCGCCGGGCGCGGCGCAGCTCGAAGAGGCCGTCGGACTGCTGGCCGCCGCCAAACGACCGCTGGTCTTCATCGGCTCGGGCGGCGAGCGCGCCGGCGCTAGCGCAGCGGCGATATCCATCGCCGAGCGTCTCGGTTGTCCGATCATCACTTCGATGGCCGCTCGCGCGGCCGTGCCGACCGACCATCCGCAACGCGTCTACGGCATCGGCGCCGGCGGCGACCCCGCCAAACGGGAATCCGACGTCGTACTCGTCGTCGGTTCGCGTCTCGGCAACCTGGATCTTCCCTTCGACAAGTACTGGGGACATCCCTCCGAGCAACGCATCATTCAAATCGACATCGATCCACGCAACATCGGCGTCACGCGACCGATCGCGACGGCCATCGTCGCCGATGCCAAGCTCGCGACCGAGGCGATCGCTGCGGCTTTGGCCGAGCGCGGCACCAATGCCGTCGACCCCAGCTTTCTCGAGCGGTGCGTCGACGGCGATCGCCGCTGGGCGGCGGAACAGATGACCGTCGTCGAAAACTGGAAAGGCCCGGGCCTGCACCCGGCGCACGTGATGCAGGCGGTCGGCAACGCTTTCGGCCGCGATGCGATCTACGTGACCGACGGCGGCAACACCTCGCTTTGGGCGTACTGGTTCTTGCCGCCGACGCGGCCGTGTTCTTTCACCAGCATTCTCGAGCTCGGCATGCTCGGTACGGGCGTACCCGCAGCGATCGGTGCGCGCCTCGGTAACCCCGATCGCGACGTGGTTTGTGTTACCGGCGATGGCGCGGCCGGATTCCACTTCATGGAAATGCAGTCGGCCGCGCGCGAGCGGCTGCGGCTTACGGTGGTTGTCTGCGCTGAAGGCTCCTGGACGATGGAGGAACCCAACGAGCAGATGCTCTACGGCCGCACGTTTGGCACGGCGATGGGCGACGTCGCCTGGGACAAGGTGGCCGAAGGACTCGGTTGCACCGGACTGGCGGCCAAGACGCCGGAGGAATTAGACGCCGCGCCGGCCGAGGGCGGGG
>CAZJCO010000446.1:0-1713 GCA_964544375.1 uncultured Myxococcales bacterium | reverse complement strand
GCCAGTTCCTCCTCGTCGACGGCGGCCCCCGGAGGGTTCGACGGGCTATTGAGAAGCACCAGCCTCGTGGCGGGCGTCAGTGCGGCTCGCAACTCGTCGGCCGTCAGCTTGAAGCCCCGCTCCTCTGCCGTGGCCAGGGGGCGCGGCTCGCCGCCGGCGAGCAGCGCCATGTCAGCGTAGCTCACCCAGTACGGCGCGGGAATCAGGACTTCGTCGCCTTCGTCGAGCGTCGCCTGCATCACGTTGTAGAGCGCGTGCTTACCGCCGCAGGTGGCGATCACCTCACGCGCACCGTAGCTGAGGTTGTTGTCGCGCAGCAACTTGGTGACGATCGCGTTCTTGAGTTCCGGCGTGCCACCTACCGCGGTGTAGCGGAAGTCGCCACGGTCGATCGATGCGCGCGCTGCTTCGCAGACGTGCGGCCAGGTGTCAAAATCCGGCTCGCCCGCGGCAAAACCGATCACTTCGCGGCCCTCTTGCCGCAGTTGCAGAACACGCGCCGTCATCGCCATGGTGGAAGACGGCTTGATGCGACGCAGCCGTTTGGACAGATCCATCACGAGTTGGGTAGCAGTTTGGCGCGAAGCCGTTCGACGACGGCCGCCGGGACCAAACCGGAAACGTCGCCACCGAGCGCGACGACTTCTTTGACAAGACGCGAGGCAGTGTAGAAGTAGGCCTCGTCGGCCATCAGGAAGACCGCCTCGACGTCGCTGGCCAGATGCCGGTTCATCAACGCCATCTGGAACTCGTAGTCGAAGTCCGCGACGGCGCGCAGACCTCGAATGATGGTGCTCGCACCGGCGTTGCGCACGTAGTCGACCAGCAGCCCGTGGAAGCTGTCGATCGTCAGCGCCCCATCGAACTCGGTGGTTACCTCTCGAATCATCTCCACACGCTCATCCGGTGTGAACAGGCCGCTCCGCTTCTCGCGGTTGTACGCGACCGCAACCGTGACGTGGTCGAAGATCCGGAGACCGCGACGAATGATGTCGAGATGACCGTTCGTAATCGGATCGAACGACCCCGGATAGACTGCTCGCCGCACACTCACTCGGCTTCACCCCTGGTCGGCTCGGAACTCATAGAGCGCCATTTTCGTATCACCGTAAAGGTCCTCGCGCACACGCAGCAGGCACCCCACGCGTTCCGGGGCCGTCTCTCCACGCTGCGTCTCGACCGACACCCAGGCGCCGGCGGCGAGCAGCGAACCTGCGCCGAGCAACTCGAGGACCGCCTGGGCCAATCCCTGGCGGTAGGGCGGGTCGACGAAGATACCGTCGAAGCGCCTGCCTGCTTCCTCCAGTTCACGGATCGTCGCCGCTACCTCGGCGACGATCAGCTCGGCTCGCCCCTCGATGCCGAGGGCCCGCAGATTGTCGATCAAGACCCGCGCCGCCTGGCGGTCCTTTTCGACGCTTACCAGACGGGTGGCTCCACGGCTCACCGCTTCGATTCCCAGCGCACCGGTACCGGCAAACAAGTCCAGAACGCAGACCCCCCGCAAACCGTAGCGGCTCTCGAGACGGCTGAACAGCGCCTCGCGAACTCGATCGGCGGTGGGACGAACCGCATGGCCGGCAACCGCCTCCAGGCGTCCACCGCCGAGGGTTCCAGCCACGGTTCCCCCGGGGCCGGCTCGCAGCGAGGTGAGCAAGGGGGCGTCCGCCAGCCTGATGGCTGCGGCACTCACCGCAGACGGCTACGTGGTGA
>CAZJCO010000445.1:0-1732 GCA_964544375.1 uncultured Myxococcales bacterium | reverse complement strand
ATACGAACTGTTGGCCGCGCGGGGTTGAGATCAAGAGGTTCTGGTCGCGTTCGCCTCCGAGAGGAACAGCATCTCCCGCGAGGCCGCAGGCAGCGCGGGCGAGCGCGCCAGGGGGTGAGGCGGGTGCGGTTGTAGGCGGCGCCGGTCTGGCGTATGGCTTCAGCCTGGGTGGGGTAGGGGTGGATCACGCCGGCGAGTCGGCCGAGTCCGAGGCCGCCGGCCATGGCGACGCTGATCTCGCTGATCATGTCGCCCGCGTTGTGGGCCACGATGGTGGCGCCCACGATCCGGTCGCCGCCGCGCTTCACGTGGATCTTGACGAAGCCCTCGTCGCGGCCTTCGGCGATCGCGCGGTCCACATCCGACAGCGATCGCACGAAGGTGTCGACATGGATACCGGCCGCTTCGGCATCGCGCTCGTAGAGGCCGACATGGGCGATTTCGGGATCCGTGTAGGTGCACCAGGGGATGCTCAGCGCACTGAGCTTCTTGCGGCCGAAGAAGAGCGCATTCTGGATCACCGCTCGGGCCGCAAAATCGGCGGCGTGGGTGAATTTATACTGCATGCAGATGTCGCCCGCGGCGAAGATGCGGCGGTTGGTCGTTCGCAGGTGGTCATCGACGTGCACACCGCGGCGCGGGTCGAACTCGACGCCGACCTTCTCGAGGTCGAGGCCGTTCACGTTGGGTGCGCGGCCGGCGCCGACGAGAATTTCGTCGAAGGGAATCGGCTCTTCCTCGTCGCCGTGTTTCAGAAAGGCCTGCTTGCGGCCGTCGGTATCGACCTCGATCCGCGTGAGCTGGGTGGCGAGTCGTACATCGATGCCATCGCGCGCGAACGAATCGCGCAGGACGGCGGCGGCGTCGGGGTCTTCGCGCACCAGAAACTGCTCGGCCATTTCGATCAGCGTCACCTCGGAGCCGAAGCGGCGGAAGGCCTGAGAGAGCTCACAGCCAATTGGGCCGCCGCCGAGCACGAGCAGGTGTTGCGGCAGCGAACGCAAATCGAAGACGCTCTCGTTGGTGACGTAGCCGGCGTCGTCGAGGCCGGGAATGGGCGGCACGAAGGCACTCGCGCCGGTCGCGATGACCGCGCGGCTGAAGCGCAGTCGCTGGCCGCCGACGTCGATGGTCTCCGAATCAAGGAAACGCGCCTGGCCGAAGAACACGTCCACGCCGAGTTCGTGCTGGAAACGATCGACGGAATCGTTGGGACTGATGCGGGCTCGGACCTCTCGCATGCGATCCATCACGGCCGGGAAATCGACTTCGACCGGACCGTCGATGCGTACGCCGAGTTGGCTCGAAGCGCGCACTTCGGCGATGGCGTGGGCCGAGCGCAGCAGTGATTTCGAGGGCACGCAGCCGACGTTCAAACAATCGCCGCCGAGCGTGTTGCGTTCGACGAGCGCAACGCGGGCGCCGACACCGGCTGCGCCGGCGGCTGTCACCAGACCGGCCGTACCGGCGCCGATGACGACGAGGTTGTAGCGAGAAGCGGGCTCGGGGTTGCGGCGCTCCGTCGGGCGCACGTTGGCGAGCAGCTTGCGATCGAAGGGGTTGTCCTGGAGCATGACGTCTTCCTTTCGAGATCTCTTTGGCGGTGCCGATGACTCTTACTCCCCTCGGCTCGTTCCGGTTACCGACGAAGATCGAGTTTCATTGGGATCGTCATCCGTGACTTCGGCCAACGCGCGTCGCGCCGTGCGCGTCACCAGCGCAGTCACCGCCA
>CAZJCO010000444.1:0-1737 GCA_964544375.1 uncultured Myxococcales bacterium | reverse complement strand
AACGGTGGCGGTTGCGTCGGTTCCCAAGGTACCAAAAACACCGGTCGAAAAAGCAGCGCCGGTCAAGCCTGCCGCGCCCGCTAGCCCAAAGCCGACGGTGCAACCGGCGAAGGTCGCTGCGAAGCCTGCGGTGCCGGCTAGCCCAAAGCCGACGGTGCAACCGGCGAAGGTCGCTGCGAAGTCTCCGGTGGTTGCGCCAAAACCGCCGCCAACGAAGATGCTATCTGCTCCGCCCCCGGAAGCGCCGGTGGTTTCGTTGCTGTTCTTGCGTTGGGCGCCGACCGCCTCGCGCCGTATGGCGTCGCTGCGCAGTCCCGGCGGTCGCCTGGTCGTCGTGCACGAGGGAGACATCATCCCGGGCGCCGACGCCAAGGGCATGCACGTCTCGGAAATACGGCGCGACGGTATTCAGGTCGAGTGGCAGGGCCGCGCCTTTCTCGTTCCTGCGGCGCGCTAACGCTTGCGCCGTCTTCAGTTCAGGTAGCCGAGCGCTTGCAGCGCTTGCCGCGTACGAGCGCCGAGTTTCGCCGGCGGCAGTCGTTCTGGAGCGTTTTTACGGACCGCTTCTTGCCACGCGACCAGTTGCCGCCGCAGCGCCGCGGTTTCAGGATCGCTGGTCGCGAGGTTGCTTCGCTCGCGAGGATCCTTGGCGAGATCGAACGCCAGCAGCCTCGCCGGGCCGACGCCGGGAACCCGAATCAACTTGCGTTCCGCGGTTCGTACCATCGTCCAACGACCCTCGGGACCGGGCAGGGTAAGCCAGGGGCAGCGGTCGTAGCGCCGGCGCGCCGGCGCGCTGGCGGCGAAGACGTAGCGCTCGGGCGTTGTTTCCTCCCGGCGTAAGGGAAGCGGCCGGCCGTCCAGACCGTCGTTGCAGGGCAGGCCCATCAAGCGGCACAAACTCGGCACGACGTCGATCAGCGACACCACCGAAGCGATCCGTGCCGGTGCCAGGCCATTGGCGCGGACGATCAACGGAACGTGAAGCAGTTCGTCGTACAGCGTGAAGTCGTGCGCGAAATAGAGGCCGTGCTCTCCGAGACTCTCTCCGTGGTCGGCGGTGACCACGACAACTTCGCCATGGGGATGCGGGCGACGCTGCCAGGCTTCGAGCAGGCGGCCGATTTCGCGATCGACATAGCGAATCGCGGCGTCGTAAAGGTCGGCGGTCGCCGAGATCTCTTCTTCGCTGTACGGCGGCGTGAAATAGATCGCTTGCCGCTGATCGTTTCCTCCGTGGACGTAATCGTCGATGATTTTCGTGGTCTCGCGCTTCAGTCCAATTTCGCGCACGAAGCGTTTTGGTGGACGGTACGGCATGTGAACGTCGATGTAGTGCGCCCATAACAGGATTGGCGTTGGGTCGGACTGTGACAGTAAGCGAATTGCGTCGTTGCTCACCTCGGTAGCGCTGGCGCGCACGGACCGTCTCTTCTCTTCAGCCTCGTAGCGTGCGAAGCCCCGTGAAAAGCCCATCGCCGGTTTGATCAGCCACGGGTTGGCGACGACTGCCGCGGTCTGATAGCCGGCGCGCTCGGCACGTTCGGCGAGCGTCGGTGCGGGACCGGCCAGCCGATCCCGGGGGCCGTGGTGGCGCGACGCGCGCGTGCCCGTGCTGCTCGGTCGGGCGCTGAACGAGGTGGCGGGATGAGCGAAACACGCGAAGTTCGCTTCACGCTCAATCGCCGGACCGTGACCGCCGGGGGCCCGCCCTTGACGACGCTGCTCGATCTGGTG
>CAZJCO010000443.1:0-1746 GCA_964544375.1 uncultured Myxococcales bacterium | reverse complement strand
AGGCGGCGATGGAAGATCGTGATCGAATTCTCGAGGTGATCGAGGGTGCGGACATGTTGTTCATCACGGCCGGTATGGGTGGTGGCACTGGCACGGGTGCGGCTCCGGGCGTTGAGACGGTTGCGAAGGAGCGCGGCAAGTCGCAGGCCGGCAAGGACAAAAGTGGCGGCTCGTACTCGTACAGCTCGAGTACGGACGATCCTAAGTTGAAGATCAGCGGCACCGTGACCAAGTTCAACGCCGCGATCGACAAGTCCTGCGTCCTCAAGACCGGCGCGATCGCGTTGCCGGATCTTGCGTTGATCGGCGCCTGCGGCACCACGCTGGCCGACATCAAAGAGTGCGTCGTCCGCTCGGCCACCAAGAGCTCGAGCGGTCTAACGGCGGTCGCCTATGAAATCGGCGGCGTCTGCCCGAGCGTGGTCGAAGTGACGGCCAACGCCGGCAGCGGCGGCGGCGGTCGCGTAAACGCCACGCGGCTCGACACCGGCTACACCGGTCTCGGCCACAACGTGGACGTGGTCGACGGCTTCGTCGGCGCGGTGAACCTGGCATGCTCGGATGGCGATTGCGGCTCCTGCGCCGTGACCGTCGACTGCAGCACCGGTTCCTGCCGCTGCTCGAACGACTCGACGATCGCCTGCAACATTCCGTTCGCGGCCGACCCGGCCTGCGGCGGCAGCGTTTGCGACGTGCACTTCGGTCCCCCGCTGGCCCTGAGCGCTGGCGGCACCGGCACCTGCGTCGTCAATAAGATCGCCCAGGAACTGGTCGCAACCGCCGACGTCGGCACCGGCAGCTCGAACACCGTGGTGAACAACGTCGCCCAGGTGTTCCTTGCCGGCGACCAGCTCGCGCCCTGTCCGGTCTGCGATGCGGGCGCCAGCCCGAGCGTGGGCGACAGCGGAACCTGCACGGCCGGCCCGAACTCGGGCAACGCCTGCACGGTAAACGCGATCCACCCGACCTTCGGCGCGTCCAGCTACGACTGCCCGCCGGATCTGCCAACGAACATCTCGGGGACCGGCCTCAAGCTGACGCTGACGCTCGACAGCAGCTCGGCATCGCTCTCGGCCGGCCTGACCTGCGACGTTCCGGGCCCGGCCTGCCCCTGCGCGGTGTGTACGGGTGATGCGACGCTGCCCTGCACCTCGGACGCCGAGTGCGCGACGGCCGGCGCCGGCACGTGCACCTCGAACGGCGGCGGCGCCACGCGCCTGCCGAACTCCTGCGGTAGCTTGACCTGCACGCAGATCGGCGCCACGGCCGACGGCGAGTGCACGGACGGCACCACCGACAGCTTCTGCGACGGCGCGCTTCGCGGCAACGGCGAAGGCTTCATCGCCTGCAACAACAACGGCGACTGCACGCCTGCTCTCGGTGGTGGGAACTGCTCGCTGACGCAGAACAAGCGCTGCTTCCTCGACCCGATCACGGCTCAAGGCCAGCCGGGTCAAGACGGCGCCGTGTTGGTGTCGACGTTCTGCGCGCCTCCGACGACCAACACCGGCGTGAACAATGCCGGCGGCGCGCCCGGCCCGGGACGCCTGTCGATCGACTGGGACTTCAACGGTCTCTGCTCGGACGGCGTGACGCCTTGGGAACTCGGCGGAGCCAACTGCCCGTAATCTGAAACCGACAACCCGGAGCGCGTCGCAACCGCCGCCCGCTCCCGGCGGGGGTGCACACGCTTAGGTAGGTACCGGAAACTAAGAGGTAACACGGCCCCGCGCGTGCGTAGAAAGG
>CAZJCO010000442.1:0-1761 GCA_964544375.1 uncultured Myxococcales bacterium | reverse complement strand
CCAACGGTCGACAGCCCAAGCGGGGTCGGCCAGCATGCCGATCGAGCTGAAGAACAGCGTGACGAATAACGTTCTCAGCGAGGCGACATCGCCGCGGATCTGCGTAGCGAACGGTGACTCGGCGAGCATGATGCCCGCGATAAACGCGCCCAGCGCCGGCGAGAGCCCCAAGCGATGCGCCGCCCACGCGACGCCGACCGCCGTGACCATCGCGAGCAGGATCGACAGCTCCCGATTGCGGGACGCTTCCCGGATGCTGAGCAGCCGCGGGACGACGAACGTGAGCAGGAGATACAAGGCGACCACCAGCAGCGCCGCGGACGCGACCGCCCGTCCGGCCTCCCAACCGATCTGATCGACCGAGCCCTCGCGTCCCAACATCGTGACCACCAGCACGAGCGGGACGACCGCGACATCCTGCAAGAGCAGGATCCCCATCGCGTTGCGGCCGTAGACGCCCTCGATCTCGGCGCGGTTCACGAGCAGCCGCAGAACGCAGGCCGTGCTGCTCAGCGCGATCATCGTTCCGACCGCGATCGCCGGACGCCAACCGAGGCCGAACAGCGTGCAGACACCGGCCGCCAGGCCGACGGTGACGAACACCTGCAAGGCGCCGCCGCGGAGCGCCATCGGGCCGAGCGCTCGCAGACGCCGCCAGGAGAATTCGAGTCCGATCGTGAACAGCAGCAGCGCCACGCCCAACTCCGCGATCGTGGCGACCGCTTTGTGGTTCGACATCCAGTTCAGGGCGTGGGGGCCGAGCAGCGTGCCGGCGAGCAGGTAGCCGAGGATCGCGCTCTGTTTCAACCGCTCGCACAGCGCACCGAGCACCAAGGCCGCCAGCAGCAGGATGATGACGTCCAGCATCGCGGTCCAGAGGTTCATCGGCGCCTTTCACATAGATACGAGCAGGCGTTAGTCAATGACGGCTGTGTTCGATCGCCGACCGGGTGGCACGGCCCTGCGAGCCGTACTTCCCGATGCGTCGAAACACGGCTGACACAGCCGTGCCACGCGTGCCCACCGTGCCACCCGCGCCAACCGTGCCACCCGCGCCAACGCTCAGTTCTCCTGTGGCGGAGCACTAAAACCGGTCTTTCATCCACGGGGCCGGACCGGTTAACACTGTCCCCGCCAGCGCGAGAGAGCACCCAGCACGCCAAGCGCTGCCAGTAACTCATAAACCTGTGTGGGGTGGCGCTGCGCAGACCATAGATCGATCGCCCATGGCACGCCCGTTTCCACACCGTACCCATCGCCGCTGAGAAAATTCGCTGCCGCGACGGCCGCTGCAAGCACCGCCAGCGCCCGCGCGGACGCATCAAGCACGTTCAGATTGAGCATCTTCTTGCGATGCAGAAAACCCAACCAGACCGCAATACCGACCGCGAGACCCACCGGGCGGAGCGCGCTGCCCGGCAGAATGGAGAACACTGACAGCGGCGAATTGATGTACGCATCCAGATGCGCAATTACGAAACCGAGCCGGGCCGCAATCAGTCCGGCAATCAGTGCATAAAAGCCCGCGTTGTAGGCATGCTCGGCGTTTTCATCGTGTCGCGCGGCGTCTTTGGAGACGAGGTCCAGAGCGATCCATATCCCCGCCAGCAACGCGAGGCCGGGCGTCTGGATCGATAGTCCGCCAATCTGCAATACTGGATACATCGTTATGGTCCCAACATGTATTCAGTATTGCAGATTTGCGGAGAGCGGGAGAGCGGATCAAGAAGACAGACAACACATTGCAAGGCAACGAGTTAG
>CAZJCO010000441.1:0-1771 GCA_964544375.1 uncultured Myxococcales bacterium | reverse complement strand
TCGAGATGCGCTGATGTGCAGCGCCTACGGATACACGGTCGCGATGATACCCTTTCACAGGTGGACGCCGGACGTCTACGAGGGAGCACCCACCGCCGTGACTACGCTGATGGCCGTCGGCGTCAAGGCGGCCGCGTTCGCCGCCTTCATACGCGTTTTTCTGCTGCACCTCCCGGGTCTCGAATCACACTGGACGGGTCTCCTATGGGTGCTTGCCGCCCTCACCATGACGGCCGGAAACCTGGCGGCGCTCGCGCAGCGCAACATAAAGCGCATGCTCGCGTACTCGAGCATCGCGCATGCGGGGTACATCCTCGTCGGTCTGGTGGCGGGAACACCCGCGGGTGGGGCCAGCGTTCTGTTCTATCTGCTCGCCTATACGCTCATGAACCTAGGAGCGTTCGGTGTGGTGATGGCGCTTGGCCGAGCCGGGGCGCCGAACGAGAGCCTCGAGGATTACGCGGGCCTAGGCTTCGCGCACCCGGCGCTGGGATTCGCGATGGCCGCCTGCATGCTCTCGCTCGCGGGAGTGCCGCCGCTTGTCGGCTTCGCCGCTAAGTTCTACCTCTTTGGCGCCGCCGTGCAGGCCGGGTACGTCGGCCTCGCGGTCATCGGCGTTCTCAACAGCCTCGTCTCGGTGTACTACTACTTCGGTGTCATAACGCGGATGTACATGGTCGACGGCAGCCCGCACATCGAGCCCCTGGCGTCTAGGCCGTACCTGGCGGTGGGCCTCGTCCTGGCGGTAGGGGCGACGATTCTGCTCGGCTTGATGCCGGCCGGCGCTATGGAAGCGGCACGAGCATCTTTTCCGCTCTCGGGCTGACGGGGACAGATCAACGCTCCCCGCCTGACCGCGGCCGGCGGGACATCAACCCGATATTCTAGCCGGTTATCGAATCCACGATGCCGACTAGACGTCCTATTTCTTCCAGGTACCGCCGGAAGACGTCGTCTATGGCATCGGACGGCCACTGCCCGCCGGCCCGGACACCAAGCAGAAGCTGAAGCGTCGGAAACCGCTGCGTGTGCGCCGCCTCGACACGCTCGACCACGGCGACGAGGCGCGGCGGAACCTGCATGCGGCGTACGCGGAGCAAAGTACGCATGATCATCAGGACCCGCTTGAGCGATTCGAGGAGAAGGGGGCGCAGCCGCCTGCGGTCTCCGGCGTGCTGAACGAACGCGGAGCGCAGGCCGAGAAGCTCCTGCCGTGCCACGTGCTTGCAGAATTCGCGCAGGCGCTTCTCGTTTATGTTCATTCGCTCGAAGGGATCGGCGCCCCACAGTAGGCGGTGCTGTTCTTTGATGTCGTACAGCTCCATCGGCATCGAGTCAGTCGAGCCGGCCAAGAATTCGCGATCTATGGCGAGCGGGGTGGCGAATCCGAGCCGCCGCCACGACGGCAGCCGCTCGGCGAGCCGCTGGAGATGGCTGAAGCTCACCGTGTTGACCACTATAATGGTGTTGATGTCGGACGAACCGGAGACGAAGTCCTCACCGGCAGCGCTTCCATAGAGCGCGACCGTCAATAAGTCCTCGCCGAGCAGGCCCCTGACCTCGGCGGCGTACCTATCGACGGCGGTTGCTGTCTTGGGGTCGAGCACAATGTGATCTTAGAGTGCGCCGCGCCCTTTGGCAATCTTTCCGCGGCGGTAACGCGCGGAAACGCGAAAAGGCCTGCTATGATAGACACCTAGCCTGCGCCGGATGGGTCCGCCGAGCGCGGCCGGTGGATTTCCGGGGCGACTCCAGAGATTCCAAACCGATG
>CAZJCO010000440.1:0-1772 GCA_964544375.1 uncultured Myxococcales bacterium | reverse complement strand
CGCAGGGGGTGCTGCTGCTCGGCGCACATCCTTGGGCGCGCGCGCTCGCGCGCGCTCTCGGCGACGCCGGAGTTCACGTGTGCCTGGCCGACAGTAACTACGCCAGCGTCCGCGCGGCGAGGATGGACGGCCTTTCCGCCCACTATTGCGACTTTCTCGACGAACGCATCGCCGAGCGTCTCGACCTCGAGGGCGTCGGCAAACTGCTCGCGCTGACGTCGAACGACCAGGCCAACGCACTGGCCGCGCTACATTTCGGCCGTTACTTCGACCGCTCGGAAATCTACCAGCTTGCCGCCGGCGCGGCTCCGCTCGCGCTCGGCAGCGCCGAGTTGCCTCTGCATCTTCGCGGGAGAACCCTCTTCGACGCCGGCATGACCTTCGACGCCCTCTCGCGGCGCTTCGCCGCCGGCGCCGCGATGAAAAAGACGCCGATCAGCGAAGAGTTCGACTGGAACGCCTATCGCGAACTCTACGGCACCGGCGCGATCCCGATGTTCCTGCTCGATCAGCACGGTCGCCTGAACGTTTTCGCTGTCGACCATCCACCCGATCCCGCGCCGGGGCAGAGCATCATCGCTCTGGTCGACGACGAACCCAACGCCTAGCTCGAGCGGCAAACGGCGCTGTCGCCGCCGGTCTAGATCGAGTAGCATGAACCTGGATGGCGGCAGACCGAACAGCAGCTTCCGGAGCGGCACTCGATGGGGCAGCCGCGGATGTCGACCGTGCCATCGACGAGGCGGTCCGCTCGCTCGAAGAGCGCCTGATTGCGCTACGACGTCACCTCCACGCCCACCCGGAAGCGAGCGGCGAAGAATACGCCACCACGGCTTTTCTCGCCGAAACGCTACGCGCCGAAGGCTGGCAATTGCGCGTGGCACCGTCGCAACGCGGCGTGATCGCCGAGCCCCCAGCTCCGCCCGCGCCGCCAACTCGCTCGCACGACCCGGCGGCCGCGGCGCCGATCGTGTTGCGCGCCGATATCGACGGCCTGCGCTTGCAGGACGCCAAAGACGTTCCCTATCGTTCGGTCGCCGACGGTTTGTGCCATGCCTGCGGCCACGATCTCCACGTCGCCTGCGTCGTCGGAGCGGCGCTCGCGCTCGAGAGTTGCCGAGACCTGCTGCCCGCGCCTGCGCGTTGGCGGATCGTCTTGCAGCCGGCCGAGGAATCCTCACTCGGCGCGCGCGAAATGATCGAGGCCGGTGCAATCGAAGGTGCGCGCGCGATCATTGCGTTGCACGTCGATCCCGAGTGGCCGCTCGGAACAGCGGCATTTCGCAGCGGCATGATGACGGCCTACTGCGACGAACTCGACGTCGTCGTGCGCGGTCACGGCGGCCATGCGGCCCGCCCGCATCACAGCGCCGATCCGATCGCGGCGGCTGCGCAGTTCATCAACACCGTCTATCAATTCGTGCCACGCGCGATCGACTCGCGCGAGCCGGTCGTCGTCACCTTCGGCCTGATCCAGGGCGGTTTTACGCAAAACGTCATCCCCGAAGAAGTTCGCCTGCGCGGCACCGCGCGCACCCACAGCCATGCCGCCACTTCGCGCGTGGAAGACCGCATCCGCGACATCGCGCGCGGTACGGGCACCGCGACCGGCACCTCGATCGACGTCGCCTTCAAGCGCGGACCGGCAGCGGTCATCAACGATTCCCGCATCACCGAGGCCTGCCGCGAGGCCGCGCGGCAGGTCGTGGGCATCGACGCCATCGGCGACATTCCCCTGGCGAGCATGGGCGGCGAGGACTTCGCCGACTACC
>CAZJCO010000439.1:0-1785 GCA_964544375.1 uncultured Myxococcales bacterium | reverse complement strand
GGAACATCGCGTGGGGAACGTTCGCGGACAAGTCGGTGACGCAGCTCATGCGGGTTGCCGTCGACCGGGCGCTCGAAGACGCCGGCGTTGTTTGGCCCGAGATCCAAGCGGTTGCGGCGGCCAGCTCGCGGTTTTCCGGCGGTCGCGGTTGGGGACTGAACGGCAACGACATCGTCGAGGAGATGGGCTCGACCGGAGTCCCGGTCTACAACATGTCGGCCGGTTGCGCCGCCGGAGCAAACGCGTTCAACGTGGGCTACTCGCTGGTAGCCGGCGGTGTCTACGATCTCTTGCTCGTCGTCGGCGGCGAGAAGATGCCCAAGGGTTTCATCCAGACCTCGGGTGTGCAGGAGGACACCGATCCCGAGTACCTCCGGCAGCTTTGCGTGGGGATGCCGGGGCCGGCCTTTTGGGCGGTGATGTGCCGCCGTCGCATGGCCGAGTACGGGACGACCGAGGAGCAACTCGCGCAGATCGCGGTCAAAGCGCACAAGAACTCGATCGACAATCCCAACGCGCGTTTTCGCAAAGAATTCACATTGCAAGAAGTCCTCGGCTCGCCGCTTGTGAGTTACCCGTTGCGGCTCTACGAAATCTGTCCGGTGAGTGATGGGGCGGCGGCCGTGGTCCTGTGTTCGGCGGAGATGGCGCGGCGCCTGACGACCAAACCGGTATGGGTCGCCTCGAGCGCCGTGGCGACGGCAAAGTTCGACGATGGTATTCCGCGCGGCTTGGCCGGCGCGGTTCCGGCAGACGGCCATGGTTACCACAGCGAGGCGGCGAACGCCGTTGCCAAAGCCATGGAACAGGCCGGCATCGAGCACGCCGACGTCGACTTGATCGAGTTGCAGGACAACACCGTCTACTACGAGCTGTGCTTTCCCGAAGAGTGGGGCTTCTGCGAGCCCGGCCAGGCCGAGTGGCTGCTCGAGCGCGGCGAGACCATGCCGACCGGAAAGCTGCCGATCAATCCGAGCGGCGGTTTTCTTTCGTTCGGGGAGGCGACCACTGCGCAAGGATTGTTCCAGGTTTGCGAACTCGGTTGGCAACTGCGCGGCCAAGCCGGTGCGCGACAGGTGCCGGACGCGAAGGTGGGATTGGGACAAACCATCGGACTTGGCGGCAACGGAACCGCGGTAGTACTGAAAGCCTGAGGCCGATCAGGCAGCCAGATCCGGATAAAACTGCGAGGCCGGATAGTCGCTTCCAGCAAGCTCGCGACGGCAGAACGCGACGATGCGTCGGCGTAGCGTTTCGTCGACGTCTTCGTAGCGTTCGGTCTTGCCGCTCTGAAAGAACTTGCCAGAGACCGAAAAGGTCGTCGGTGGGTTCATGTCGAAGTGTTCCTCGTGCTCTTTCATGTAGGCGAAGTCACTCTTTCGGATGACCTCGGCGAGTTCTTCCTCGCCGAGCTCCTCGCCAAGAAAGGCGCTCACGCGCTGCACGACCGCGCGGAGGTCCTTGCGCATGTCCTCGAAATGGACGAACAAGACGTTCGGGTAATGTTGCGAGCGGTCCCACCATCCGGCGACGTGCCGCGGCCAGGAGCCCCACCACATGCGATCGCTACAAAACCTGTCGGCCAACTGCTCTGGCGAGGGACAAAAAGGGCCGCTGAGAAGGGCGACGAAATCAAAGGTGCTGGCAAAACAGCTCGCCGGGTGGCGCGTGACATAGACGTACTTGGCGCGAGGGCTGTAGGGGCACAGTTCGGCGGGAAGGTGGGTTTTGGTGATGCCTGCCGGGTGCCGGCCGGTACGCGGTCGGGCGGCCAAAGAGAGCGCG
>CAZJCO010000438.1:0-1787 GCA_964544375.1 uncultured Myxococcales bacterium | reverse complement strand
CCGCGGCGCGGCCCGGCGGCCGGGCCGCGCCGGGGGGCGCCGCCCGCCGCCGATTTGGCTGCGCGCCTCGATGCGAGCGCCTTCATGCGGGCATGTCGCAGGCAGCCGGCGGACTACACGCCGGTGTGGCTGATGCGCCAGGCCGGTCGTTACATGCAAGAGTACCGCGAGATGCGCGCGCGCGTGCCATTCATCGAACTTTGCAAGAATCCCGAACTGGCCGCCGAGGCAACGGTCACGGCACAAGAGAGAATAGGCGCGGACGCGGCGATCATCTTCTCCGACATCCTTTTGATCGTCGAACCGATGGGTCTCGGGCTGGAGTACGTACGCGGAGAAGGGCCGAGCATCGCTCGCTTGGTGCGGCGCGCCGAGGACGTATCACACCTGCGCGAAGTGGATCCGAAAGAATCGTTGTCGTTCGTCTTCGATGCAATCCGCCGGACGCGGGCCGACCTCGCTTGCGACATTCCGCTGCTCGGATTTTCTGGCGCCCCGTTCACCTTGGCGTCTTACATCCTCGAAGGCGGCGGCTCGCGTAATTACGTCGCGACCAAAAGCTTCATGTACCGCGACAAGGGCGCGTGGGACGCTGTGCTCTCGCTGATTTCGCGTGCGGTGTCCGCCTACCTCCTGGGCCAGATCGAAGCCGGCTGCCAGGCAATTCAGTTGTTCGATAGCTGGGTCGGGTGCCTATCGCCGGCAGATTATGAGACCTACGTGCTGCCGCACAGCCGCGCGGTGATCGAATCGATTCCTGCCGAGGTCCCTGTAATCCACTTTGGCACCGAAACGGCGACGCTGCTCGATCTGCAGGTACGCGCGGGCGCGCAGGTCATTGGTGTCGACCACCGCACGCCGATCGGACCTGTGTTCGACCGCTTTCCCGACACCGCCGTTCAAGGGAACCTCGATCCGGTGGTCTTGTTTGCCGACCGCGCGTTCATTCGAGAGTCCTGCCGCCGTCTGCTCGAAGAGGTCGGCGGCCGCCCCGGGCATATCTTCAACCTTGGCCACGGCGTTCTCCCGGCGACGCCGGTCGAAAACGTCATCGCCCTCATCGACGCCGTCCACGAACTGAGTTGACAGGGATAAGCACCTTTTCTAACCGGTTGAAAAACAAGGACTACGGTCATGGAAATCAATGGAATCGCCCACCTGATGCTGACCGTCAGCGACTTCGAGAAATGCAAGCCGTTCTACCAGCGGCTGCTCGAATTCTTCGGCCTCAGACCGATGATCGATATGGACGGCATGCTTTACTGCGTCGGCGGCCGTACGGCGGTTGGTATCGTCCGCGCCGAGGAGCCCTATCGCGACGAGCGCTTCGTTCAGTTTCGCGTCGGCCTCCACCATGCCTGTTTCCGCGCACGCGAACGTGAAGACGTCGACAAGGTGCACGAACTGCTTGAAGAGATGGGCGCGACGATCGTGCATCCACCGGAGGAAGGCGTTTGGGCGCCGGGCTACTACTCGGTGCTGTTCGAAGACCCGGACGGGATTCGGCTCGAGGTCAATCACGTCCCCGGCAAGGGCGTGCTCGGTCAGGACGGAGGCTCGTGAGCAAACACGCTTCAACGCAGCCGGCGACCGTCGTCATCGTCGGCGCCCGCATCGCCGGCCTGAGCGCGGCGTACCGCCTGGCCCGCCTCGCCAGCAGAGCGAGCGGCACATCTCGATCTCGGTCGCCATGTCGGCGAGTCTATGGGCGATGACCTGATGCTTGACGATCGTCTTGCACCCCTGAAACCGCGAATGCGCACAGCGTGCCGCCACACCCAGGAGAA
>CAZJCO010000437.1:0-1802 GCA_964544375.1 uncultured Myxococcales bacterium | reverse complement strand
GGCCGACTCTGTCTTTAATCGGCACGCCCATCCCCCCCCAAGGCTTTCTGAATGGTCGCAGGAGCATATTCGTGCAGCGTCATATCGGCTCCGCCCGCGGCCGCCATTGCCACGCCGCGTGCCTCGCCCAGGCGGAATGCGCTCTGTACGTTGCGCGCTAGAAAGCTGCGTTCCAGACTGAGGACCGAGGGATCGTAGTTAGAGATCACCTCCGCCAATCCGGCGTAAATCGCCGCAAAACGGCCGCCGAGTTCTCCCCGCCCAGCGCGAATCGTCCCCGAAGCCACGCGAGAGAGCCGACCGCTGTCGCAGTCTACCACCGCCCAACCGGTAACCACCGATCCCGGATCTACTCCGAGCACACGCACTACCGCCTCCAACGACCCCGTGGCAATCAAGCGGAAAGTCGGCTCAACTCCTCATCGTCGATGTCGAAGTTGGCCGATACCCGTTGAACGTCGTCGTGGTCCTCAAGTACCTCGAGCAACTGCAGCGCCTTCGACGCGTCTTTGCCGGACAGTTGAACCACATTCTTCGGTTCCAACGCCATCTCGGCAGATTCCAAGTCGAAACCAGCCTCTTCGAGAGCTGCACGCACGTCTTCGAGCGCGTCGCTTTCGGTGACCACGAGAATGCCGGATTCATCACTCCGGATGTCCGTCGCACCGGCGTCAGCGGCAATCTCGAAGACCGCGTCCTCGTCGACCCCTTCGCCGACCACGAGAATATTCCCAACGCGATCGAACATCCACGCCACACAGCCGTTCTCGCCGAGGTTGCCGCCGTATTTGCTGAACAAGTGACGGATATCGGCAACCGTACGCTTGCGGTTGTCGGTTACGGCTTCGACCATGACCGCCATCCCGCCCGGCCCGTATCCTTCGTAAGAAACTTCGACGTAGTCGACGCCCTCGAGTTCTCCCGTGCCCTTCTTGATCGCTCGCTCGATATTGTCGGCCGGCATGCTGTTGGCGCGCGCCGTAGCAACAGCCGTACGCAGGCGCGGATTGCCGTTAATGTCGCCGCCGCCCATGCGAGCGGAAATGGTGATTTCCTTGATCAGTTTGGTGAAGAGCTTGCCACGCCTGGCGTCCTTGGCAGCCTTCTTATGCTTGATCGAATGCCACTTGGAATGTCCGGACATCGCGTCCTCGAGCAAAACACGGTAAGTTGTTCCCCACTACCGTACTTTTTTGTTACCACACAGCGCTCAGCAGGTAAACCCGGCGGCGGCGTGGAGGTGCGTGGAAGCGAAGATGGAGCGTCGCAGAGAGAGCCGTGTGCCGGCGTATGTTGCCGGTTGTATAGTCGTCGCGAGCGTCGCTTGCTCACCGCTAGCTCCCACCAAGCTCGATTTTCCCCCGCCACGTCTGACCCGGCAGGGAACGGAAATTGGCATGGCCTCGTGGTACGGTCCGGGCTTCGCCGGCCGAAAGACCGCCAGCGGAGAAATCTACGATCCCCGCAGACTCACCGCCGCTCACCCGACACTACCGCTGGGTATCCGCGTCCGTGTCACGGTGCTCGATACCGGCCGCAGCGTGACCGTTCGCGTCAACGACCGCGGCCCCTTCGTCGAGGGCCGCGTTCTCGATCTCTCGCGAGCCGCAGCCGAAGTCCTCGGACTGATCGAGCGCGGTGTCGCACGCGTTGAGATCGCGATTGACGATTCACGATACAACGGTTGGCCGTTGACGCGTTATGCGGTGCAGGCGGGAGCTTTTTGCTCCCGCCGCGCGGGATACCAAGTGGCGCGGGGGCTGGCGCACCGGGGGTCTTGTGCTCATATCTGTGGCAGACGG
>CAZJCO010000436.1:0-1805 GCA_964544375.1 uncultured Myxococcales bacterium | reverse complement strand
CGCCGCCCGACGCCGCGTTGCCGGACGCCGATCCGCAGCAGTGCCTGATCGCGGAGTGCTTCGAGCCGCTGAGCGCGTGCCTCGCCGACGAGACCTGCGCTGGCTGGATGGAGTGCATCCAGGCGTGCGGCGACGACGCGATGAAGTGCCCGACCTTCTGCGGGCTGTACTACGCGTCGTCGCTGTCCAACGAGTTCGTCGCGTGTGGGCTCGACGCCGGCTGCCTGACGATCGACTTTTCGAGCTTCGCGGCGTGCGATGTCGCCGGGGGCGCGCGCGAGGACCTCGCCGGGCTCGACGGCACATGGTGGCTGGCCGCCTACCGCGGCGATCAGGACGTCGTGTTCGACCACGACTGCCAGCGGTTCGACCTCGACGAGCTCAGCGCGACTGATCTGAACGTGGCGTTCTCGGCGCCGCTGTCCGTCGACGACGTCGACAAGCTGTGCACCACCAGCGGCACCTTCCATCGCCGCGCCGACGGCTCGGTGCTGGTCGACTACGGCAACTTCCTCGGCTACCACGAGGACTGGTACGTGCTGCACAAATCGGCCCACGTGCTCGTCGCCGACCTGTGTTTCGCCGCGGGCGACGACGCGCGCGACTACGGCACGCTGGTGCTGTCCCGCGTGCCGCTCGACCAGCTACCTGCCGCCGAGCGCGACGCGCTGGACAGCGCGCTGTCCGCGCGGCTCGGCTTCGGCCTGGACGATACCACCGCCGTCCGCACGACCGACTGCGCCAACGAATAGCCGCGTGGCGGCCCGTCCTAGTCGCGCAGCGCGCGCACTTCGATCGCGTTGAGCAGCGCGCGCAGCTCGGCGAGCGCGTCGGGCTCGCGGTCGGCGAGGTTGTCGCGCTCGCGCGGATCGCGGCTCAGGTCGTACAGCTGCACGGTGCCGAGCGCGCGCTCCTCGATCAGCTTGTACGGCCACGCGACCAGCGCGCGGATCACGCGGCCCGGCGGTAGACACTCGATCAGCGGTGGCCGCGCGACCACCGGGCGGCCCTCGATCAGCGGCACCAGGCTGCGGCCCATCAGCGGCGCGTCGCTGGCGACGCCGAGCAGGTCGAGGGCGGTCGGCATCAGGTCGATCAGCCCGACCGGCAGATCGACGGCGCGGTGGCGGCGGTCGGGCAGGCGCAGCAGGAACGGCACGTGGGCGACCTCGTCGTAGGCGGTGGTGCCGTGAAAGCCGCCGCCGTGGTCGCCGAGCTCTTCGCCGTGATCGGCGATCAGGGCAATCACGGTGTCGTCGGGCAGCAGGGGCAGAAGGCGCGCGATCTGGCGGTCGACGTAGCGCAGCTCGCTGTCGTAGCGGGCGACCGCGCCGCCGCCGCGCGCGCTCTCGTCGCGGGCCGTGTAGGGCGCGTGGGGCTCCATGAAGTGCAGCCACAGAAAGAACGGCCGCGCCGGGTCGCGCTCGCGCAAGAACTGCTCGCTGCGCGCAACGAGGTCGACGGGCGTGATGCCCATGCGGTCGATGGCCGCCGCGCGGTAGGCCTGCTCGTCGACGCGCTCGAAGTCGCGCACCATGCCGGCGCCGCGCAGGTAGTAGACGTAGGCGGCGACCGTCGCGGTCTGATAGCCGGCGGCCGCGAGCGCACCGGCCAGCGTCGCGTGGCGATCGCGCAGCGGCACCTGGTGGACCTTGCGCCGGTTCAGCGGGTTGGTGACCAGCTCGCTGTCGAGCGCGTGCGGCGTGAATCGGTAGCCGGGGGCGACCGACACGAAGGTGTCGTCGAGCTGGCTCCGGGAGTGGGCGGGGGGGGCCGACGGCGACGAGGGCGCGGTGGGGGCGCTG
>CAZJCO010000435.1:0-1840 GCA_964544375.1 uncultured Myxococcales bacterium | reverse complement strand
CGTCTCCGCGGTGAAAAAGACCTCAGTGCCTCCGGGTCGGTCGCTGATGGCGGGGTTGGAGAGCTTGAGCGCGTTGTAAATAGGTGGCAAGGCGCCGTCTTCGAACTGTACATCGATGACCGGGCCGATGACCTGGGTGATCTTGCCGATACTCATGAACAAACTCCTCTCAACTTTCTTGCGTTCCGAAAGGCTCGTGGGCCGGCCCCGGTACGGAGCGACGGCGCAGCTCCACTACGCTCATCCATTGAGCGCTTCGGCTCCCGAGACAATCTCCATCAACTCGGTGGTGATCGCCGCCTGGCGGGCGCGATTCATCTGCAGAGTGAGGCGGTCGATCATTTCGGTGGCGTTCTTGGTCGCGCTGCTCATCGCGGTCATGCGCGCGCCGTGCTCGCTGGCAATCGTTTCCAGAAACGCGCCGCTGACTTGCAGCACGAGATAGCGGTGGAGCAGGCCGTTGAGCAAACTCGCCGCGTCCGGTTCGTATATGTACTCGACGAGCGGTAAACCGCCGCTTTCCTCCTCCCCGCCGATGGGCAATATCCGCTCGAGCGTTGGGATCTGGGACAGGGCGGAGCGAAATCGGCTGTAGACGGCGTAGACGGCGTCGGTTCGACGCGCCGCGAAATCTTCCGCGAAGCGCTGCGCGACGCGTTGCGCGAGCTCGTGCCCCGGACCCCGGGGCAGGTTGATGTGGTGTTCGGTAATCTGTGCACCTCGCTTGCGGAAATAATCGTATCCCTTGCGGCCCACCGTCGTCATGCGGAGCGCGGCGTCGGGGTGCGCGTCGCGAAAGGCTTCGGCCTGGCGGATGAGCGTGCTGTTGAAACTGCCACAGAGGCCGCGGTCGCTGGTGAGCAGCAGCAGATCGACCGTGCGTTCGGTTTCCGGTCGGACCAGAAGCGGGTGCTCCGCGTCGCTCCCAGGAGGCGCGACGGCGGCGAGCAACTCGCCGAGCTTCGCGGCGTACGGCCGCCCCTCCTCGACGGCTTCCTGCGCGCGGCGCAGCTTGGCCGCCGCGACCATCTCCATCGCCTTGGTGATTTGCTGCGTACTCTTGACCGAGGAGATGCGCTTCTTGATTACCTTTAAAGAGGGCATTTATAGTACTGATTCGATCGTTCCGCTGCGTTGCTTATGCGGCGAACTCTGCTTTGAACTGCTCCAGCGCTTGTTTCAGGGCCGCTTCTACCTCATCATCGATCTTTTGCTTGTCGCGGATGGCGCTCAGCACCTGCGGGTGCCGGTTGTCGAGGAAGCGGTAGAACTCGGCCTCGAAGCGCTTGAGGCTCTCGGTGGGGACGTCGTCCGCGTAGCCGTTGGTGCCGGCGTAAATGAGCGCGATCTGTCGCTCGACGGGAATCGGGACATATTGGTCCTGTTTGAGGAGTTCCACCATACGCGCGCCGCGGGAGAGGGTGTGTTGAGTGGCGGGGTCGAGATCCGATCCGAATTGGGCGAAGGCTGCCAGCTCGCGGTACTGGGCCAGGTCGAGGCGCAGGGAGCCGGCCACCTGCTTCATCGCCTTGACCTGAGCATTGCCGCCGACGCGGGACACGGAGATGCCGACGTTGACAGCCGGTCGCACTCCGGAAAAGAAAAGGTCGCTCTCGAGGTAAATCTGGCCGTCGGTGATGGAAATGACGTTGGTCGGGATGTAGGCCGAAACGTCGCCCGCCTGGGTCTCAATAATCGGCAGGGCGGTCAACGAACCGCCCCCTTGCTCGTCGCTCATCTTCGCGGCGCGCTCGAGAAGGCGCGAGTGGAGATAGAAGACGTCGCCGGGGTAAGCCTCGCGGCCCGGTGGGCGGCGGAGTAGGAGAGAGAGTTGGCGGTA
>CAZJCO010000434.1:0-1879 GCA_964544375.1 uncultured Myxococcales bacterium | reverse complement strand
CCATCAGGATCGGCCCCTTGAGCGCAAGGCTTACAGGTGCGCCTACCGCAAAATCGAGTGTCCCCGTAAGCGCGCCAGCCTTGATCGTGCCGATTGCGTTTTCGGTTGCACGCGAAAGGGCCGAATCTTCAAGGGTCAGTTCCAGGCTGTCGATAATGATCGAGCCTGCAAGAGATTTGGGGAGTTTGGTCGCCGCATGCGCAGCTGCACCCTGTGTGGAACTCTTGCTACCCGCACCCTGACTCGCGTTGGTATTGCGAGGTTCAATCGCCTGGGCAAGATTGGTTTTGCCCTGGGCATCACGCTGAACAAGAACGCTGCCCGTCAGATGGGTGAGTCCCATTTTTCGTGAGCCAAGGAGCAGACCGAGCAAGCCCTTCTCTGTGCGAATCCAAACCTCTCCGATGCGATGACCCTGCGGATCATCGAGCGTCAGGCGCACACGCTGGGTTCCCAACCATGAAAGGCCAAGGCCTGTGAGCGTGGCGTGGCCTTGGATCTTGTCATTGATCGTATTCTGGACAACGGGTTTTGCGATGGGCGCAACAATCGTCGGCAGCAACACCAGAACGATGAATCCAAGCGCGATCAGCCCCAGTCCAAGCCGCTTGTATTTCCGGCTGCGTGTCGATTTTTTCTGAGGCTCGGGCGTGGTGGGAGGTGTGTTGGTCGCCATGGTTCCCTCGTGCAATGCGCAAACAACGCAATCTGGATGAACATCCCCACGACGAACACCCCGCCAAAGGGTATGCACAGTCCTGTTCCAATGTTCCATACAAGAGCCAGATCTATGGCGAGCAGCGAGCGGCAGCCCCATCCCAGAGAAAGAGTGTGATGGTCAACCAGACACGCACCTATTCGCGTTCGATGCGCTCGACCACCACCGGCACATTGGCACGCCGAACCCACTGGCTCGGCGATCGACTCCACCACAGCACGCTCTCCTGGGTATACACAGGTGGGATTTGGACGGGTTTGGCAAGCTCCTCAAACACAGCCCGCTGACCATCACCAAGCGAAAGTGCTGCCAAAAGTGAGGCAAGGGCAGCCGTGTCGTGGCGTGTGTCGGCCAGATACATCGCAGAGAGCGCCGAGACCGGTTGAACGCGAGGAGCCTGTGAAGAATCTGAATCAGGCGCAGCCAGCCGGGCATGGTCCGGATTCTGAGAGTCGGCCATGACAATCGGGCCTGTCGCAACGGGCACGGTCTCCGGCGTGAGCAGCGCATCGACCGAAGCGAGAACCGTCGAAGGCACATCGCGTTCGAGGTGCCAGGCTTGGGAAGGACTGGATCGGCGGGGGAACAAATGCCACAGCATGGTTGTGGTCAGCGAGCGAGCGACAACCTTGGTGGCGTTTGACAAAAAGTCGCCAAAGTCGAGACGCCGAAGCGCATCGGGAATTCGGTTGGCCTGGCCGGCGTTCAGGATCGTCTGGGGAGTTTGCTCTGACATGATTTATCCTTCGAAAATCAACCGGTTACCAGGTATTCGGCTTCAACGCCGGACCCTGCCGTGTAGGCGGAAATGGCGGTGATGTCCGCGCCGCTCGGGTTGTCCATGATGAACTGGCCACCGGCCGCAACCTCGACCAGCTGAAGCGCGGCTGTCGCCGATGAGATTCGCAAAACGACCAGCGACCCTGTAACGCGAATCGCAAAAAACTTGACGGCGGTCAGTCCGCCGAGATCGAGGTCCTGCGGCGATCCGATCGTGCCCGTGACAGCGACTTCGCCGCCGAAGCGCCGGGCATGGGTCCGGGTCGCGTTGAACGTGAGAGTTCTGGTCTCAGACGGAAAGCTCGTCGTGCCAGCTGAAGGGTTGGCCGAGACGCTCCCGTTGATGACGACAGATACGCTCACTGCTGGCTATTCTCCGCC
>CAZJCO010000433.1:0-1885 GCA_964544375.1 uncultured Myxococcales bacterium | reverse complement strand
CTCGGCATCGACTCGGTGCCACAGGCCGGCGACCCGTTTGACGTGGTCGAAGACGCCGGTCGGGCGAGCCAGGTCGCCGAGCGACGCAGGAATACCGCGCAGAAGGCGGAAGCCGCCGCGTCGGCCCGGATGTCGCTCGAAGACCTGCAGCGGCAGGTCGCTGCGGGCGACGTCAGTGCACTCGAAGTCGTGATCAAGGCCGACGTGCAGGGTTCGGCCGAGGCGCTGCGGGATGCCCTCGAGAAGCTTTCGACCGACGAAGTTACTCTCAAGGTGATTCACACCGGCGTTGGTGCGGTAAACGAGACCGACGTGCAACTGGCGATGGCGTCGCAAGCCGTCATCGTCGGCTTTCACGTGCGCCCGGAGGGCAAAGCACGCAAGTTGGCCGAACGCGAAGGCGTGGATATCCGATTGCATACGGTGATCTATGAGGTCATCGATGAAATCAGGGCGGCCCTCGAGGGCTTGCTGGCGCCCGAGTTCAAAGAAGTCACCGAAGGTCGCGCGGAGGTTCGCGATACGTTCCATGTTCCGGGTGGCACGGTGATCGCCGGTTCTTACGTCACCGACGGCAAGGTCGTGCGTAACACCAACTGCCGACTGCTGCGCGACAACGTCGTGATTCACACGGGCGCGATCGGAAGTTTGCGCCGGTTCAAGGACGACGTGCGCGAGGTCCAAAATGGCTACGAGTGCGGTATAGGCATTGCAGGTTACAACGACGTGAAGGTCGGCGACACGATCGAATGCTACCGGCTCGAGGAGGTCAAACGCAGCCTCGGCGACAGCAGCCGTGGATCGGCGGCCGGCGCGCCGGCTTGAGATGGTCGTCGGCGTTCTGCGCTTGATTCTGTATTTGCCGGAGAATCGATCGCTCAAGGGAAAGCGCGGCGTGGTGCGTTCGATCAAGAGTAGGGTCTCCAACAAGTTCAACGTTTCGATCGCCGAGTGCGACGATCAAGACGACTGGAAGCGGATCTCCCTTGGCGTCGTTCAGGTCGGAAACGATCGCAGCCATGTCGACCGCTCTCTGCGTGAGGTTGCTGGGTTCGTGGAATCGCTCGGTCTGGCGCAGCCCGGCGAAGAGTTCTTCTACTTCGACAACTACTGAGTCGCCATGAACGACGCACGGTGCAAGCGGGTCGCCAAGCAGATCCTGACGGAGTTGTCCGCGATCGTCGAGCGCGACCTCTCCGACCCGCGTCTCGGCGTCCTGACCTTCACTGGGGCACGCGTCAGTCCCGATCTTCGCATTGCCTGGCTCCGCTTCTCCTGTCTCGATGCTGAGCACACACGCGACGATTGTGAGCAGGCGCTCACGCACGCGACCGGATACTTGCGCCGCGTGCTCGGCCAGCGGTTGCGATTGCGCTACGTACCGGCGTTGCGCTTCGAGTACGATGATTCTGCGGTTCGGGCCGAGCGCATCGCGAGGTTGCTTGGCCAACAGACTCGCGGCCGCGGCGCCGATGAAACCGATGAAGAGTAAACCCTCGCCGGTCGCCGGAATTCTTCTGCTGGATAAGCCTGCCGAGATAACCTCGGCTGGCGTGGTCGCACGGGTCAAACACGTTCTCGGCGGAATCAAGGTCGGTCATCTTGGCACGCTTGATCCTTTCGCGACGGGTCTGCTGCCGCTCTGCGTGGGTGAGGGAACCAAGATCGCACCGTATTTGAATCTTGCCGCCAAGGAGTACTCGGGCGTTATTCGTTTGGGGTTGGTTACGAACACGCTCGACGTCACCGGAACCGTGGTTCGCGAAGAAGCCGCGCCGGAGGCTACGACGATCGATCTGGAAGCATTGGAAAAGGCGTTTTGTGGCGAGATTCAGCAAGTCCCGCCGGAGTTTTCAGCGATCAAGCAGGGGGGAGTTCGGATGTA
>CAZJCO010000432.1:0-1888 GCA_964544375.1 uncultured Myxococcales bacterium | reverse complement strand
ATCCTGGTAACCTCGTTGGCGCTCTCCGAGCGAACCACGCGGGCTTCCTCGCGCGGACCGTTCGCCAGCAACACGGACCCATCCGGCGCCAGGATGCGGCGCACCACGAACGGACGCATACGCACGCCGCCGTTAGCAAGGGTGGCAAAGGCACCGGCCAGTTGCAGCGTACTGACCGAGACGCCCTGGCCGAAGCTGATGTTGGCGACGTTGATCGGCCGCCAACGCGAAGGCGGCGCCAGCACGCCGCGCCGGTCACCCGGCAGATCGATCCCCGAACGGCGTCCGAGGCCGAATTCGGAAAGGTAGTGATAGAACTTCTCAGCGCCGAGCTGCGCGCCGACCTTCGCCGCACAGATGTTGCTCGAAACCTCGAGGATTTCCGGAATGGTCAGGGTCGCGTGCGGATGATGATCGTGAATCACCCAGCCTCCAATGCGCATCGACCCGTTCTCGCAGAAAAAACTATCGCTCGGCCGGATCGCGCCGGCGTCGAGAGCCGCGGCGATCAGCAGCGGCTTGGCGGTCGATCCCGGCTCGAACAAATCCGTAATCGCGCGATTGCGCCGGTTCTCGAGAGGCCAATGTTGATAATCGTTGGGATCGAAGGACGGGGCGTTGGCCATCGCCAAGACCTCGCCGCTGCGCGGGTCGATCATCACCACGCTGCCGCCGTTGGCACGCGTCTCGGCGACTTGACGGTTGAGTTCTGCTTCGGCCACGCTCTGTAGCGTGGCATCGAGCGTAAGTTGCACCGAGGCGCCGCGGTTGAGGCCGGCCTTGCCTTCGTCGGCCAAGAAAATCCGTCCACGAGCGTCCTTGCACACGCCGATACTGACGGCTTCCCCGCGGATGCGATCGTCGTAGAGGCGCTCGACCCCTTCGAGCCCCTGGGCGTCGACGCCGACAAAACCAATGACGTGTGCCGCCAGCGGTCCTTGCGGGTAAGCCCGCTGCTGACTGCGGTGAACGTCGATCCCGGCAATACGCAACCGTTCGATGGCGTTGGCAGCTTCGACGCCGACCTTTCGCGAGAGCCAGACGAAACGGCGCGAATCGTCGCGCAACTTGGCGGTCAGCTGCTGCGGATCCATGTCGATCAAGGGCGCGAGCTGCTCCACGTCCTGCGGCCGGAAACGGTACTCGCTACGCCGCATCGCGACGCTCGACGCCGCCATGCTGGTAGCCAACGCCGAGCCGTTGCGATCGACGATCGCTCCCCGGTAGGACATTTTTACCGATTCGCCGCAGGTGATGTCGCTGACTTGCTTGACGTAATCGGGTCCTTCGACGATGCCGATGCGAACCATCTTGGCCGCGATCGTTACGGCAACAGCCGCGCAGGCGACAGCGACGTACGCCAGTCTACGACTGAATCGATTACGGCCGCCCATCGATCGTCATCACCTGCCCGGCCGAAGGCAGATCCAGCGCAAGCTCATCGCGCGCCCGCAAGCGCAGACGGTCGGGAGCCGTTTCGCGCGACAGTTCGGCCATCAATTCGGAATGTTCGAGGTCCAACTGTTCGATCAATCGCCCGGTATTCTCGACCCGGTAGCCGAGATGCTGAACCATCAGGTTCAGCCAAACCAGGATCAGCGCCAAGGCGGCGTCGACGAAGAACACAGTGACCAGGCGCTTGCGCAGTTTGGCTTCGCGCGGGTCGCCGATCGGCCGTCGTAGCCAGTCTCGCAGCGAAAGGATCATGCCGCCTCCCGATCGGGCAAACGCTCGACGACGCGCAGGCCGGCGCTGCGTGCGCGCGGGTTCTCGCGTAGTTCACGCTCGCCCGGACGCCGCTTGCGCCGCGTAAGCAAGCGGACCGTGGCCTGCTTGCCGCAATTGCAGACCGGGTGTTCGGGGGGACACACGCGGACCGCGCGAGGAC
>CAZJCO010000431.1:0-1889 GCA_964544375.1 uncultured Myxococcales bacterium | reverse complement strand
GTCGAAAACGGCCGCTACAGTCGCACGCGATGGGTTGCTTCGTTCGTCGGCTACCTTCCCGCAGAGGCCCCTAAGCTGGTGATCGCCGTAGTCCTCGACGAACCGAAGACCAACCATTACGGAGGGATCGTCGCGGCTCCGGTGTTCCGGCGGATTGCCGAAGCGAGTCTCGATTACCTTCGCATTCCCCGCCAGCCGGTGGTCCCGCCGCGTTCGCGGCTAATGCCGCCGGTTGTGTTCAAGAACCTGCGGCCTCCGGAGCGCCATTGGGGACCTTTCGACGGAGTGATGCCGGACGTGCGCGGTTTGAGTCTGCGTGCAGCCATGCGAGCCTTCGACGGATGCGACTGCGGCGTGCGGGTGCGCGGCGCCGGATACGTGGTCGAGCAAAATCCGTCGCCGGGCACGCGCCTGGCGGCGAGCGAAGCGATCGCGTTGGATCTGGCACCGGTCGCTCGGCGCTGAAAGCAGAGCGGCGGGGCCGAATGACCGACTCGATCGAAGACCGGCGGACACAGCTCACTCTCAAGCAGCTCGAGGCCGCCTTGCGCGGCCGCGGCTTTCGTTGCCGGGTAGACGGCCGTGCCGACGTGCGAGTGTGCGGTGTGTGCGACGACTCGCGCGGCGCCGACCGCGGTGATTTGTTCGTTGCCTTGCCCGGGCATCGCGACGACGGCGCGCGCTACGCCTCGGCCGCGCTCGAGGCCGGTGCCGCGGCGATTGCCTGCCTGCCGGAGCAAGCGCCAGCGGGCGCACCGGCTCTGCTGGTCGAAGACATCGCGCGCGCCGCCGGCCATCTGGCGGCGCTGATCCTGGGCGATCCCAGCGAGCGCCTGCAACTCGTCGGTATTACCGGAACGAACGGAAAGACCAGCTGCGCCTTTTTGCTCGAAAGCATCTGGCAGGCGGCCGGCCGGCCCTGCGGTCTGGCCGGCACGGTCCTGCAGCGCTGGCCGGGCGGGCAGGCTCCGGCGCCGATGACTACGCTGCCGGCGGTTCCGCTGCAGCGGCTTCTGGCCCGCATGGCCGACGCCGGTTGTCGCGCCGCGGTGGTGGAAGTTTCGTCCCATGCCTTGGTTCAGCATCGCGTTGGCGGTTGCGCCTTTGCCGCGGGATTGTTTACCAACCTGACGCGCGACCATCTCGACTACCACGGTGACGAAGACGCCTATTTTGAAGCCAAGAGCCGCTTGTTTCGCGAGTACCTCGCCAGCGACGCAGCCGCGATTCTCAACGCCGACGATGCGCGCGTCGCGGCCTTGCGCGAAGCGCTGAATCCGGATCGCTGTTGGACGTATTCCCTGGACGGGCAGCGTGAGGCGGACGCGCGCGTGCTTGCCGCGGAATGCAGCTTGCGGCAGACCCAGGCCACCTTCGAAGTGCGAGGCAGTCGACTACGCGTGCGTTCACGTCTTGTCGGTGGCGTCAATCTAAGCAATCTCCTTGCGGCGGCGACGCTGGCCCGCGCGCTAGGGGTCGACGCGGAGGCGATCGAAGAAGGACTGCACCGCTGTTCGCCGGTGCCCGGTCGGCTCGAGCGCGTCGGCGAAGGAGAACCGGTGGTGTTGGTCGATTACGCTCACACGCCGGATGCACTCGAACGCGTGCTGGCCGCGCTGCGGCCGCTCAGCCGTGAGCGTTTGATCGCCGTTTTCGGCTGCGGCGGCGACCGCGACCGTGGCAAGCGGCCAATGATGGGAAAGGCGGCCGCGTGCGGGGCGGATCTGGTGATCGTGACCTCGGACAACCCACGCAGCGAGGAGCCGCAGGCGATCATTGCCGACATCGAACCGGCGGTGCGCGCCGTGTTGACGCCGGCAGCCGACACGAGCGCGTCCCGCGGCTACCTGATCGAGACCGATCGCGCGCGCGCGAGTGCGCGGTGGCGC
>CAZJCO010000430.1:0-1889 GCA_964544375.1 uncultured Myxococcales bacterium | reverse complement strand
GAGGTGTCAGTGCGCACGAGCTGGGGGCGATTTGTGCAACAGGAAGCGTCGAGGTACCGGCATTCGCGGGCTTGGAGAGTTACTCGACCGTCCACCATCTGGTCTCCGAGGTACGCGGTCGGCTCCGCTCCGGCACCGGGCTCGGCGAGATTCTGCGTGCCACGTTTCCGGGCGGCTCGATCACCGGAGCGCCGAAGATCCAATCGATGGAAATCATCGCCGAAATCGAATCGAGCGCCCGCGGTATCTACACCGGCGCGATCGGATGTTTCAACGGCGAGGGCAAGATCGCTTTGAACATCGCGATTCGCACAGCGATCGTGTCGCAGGGATCGATTCACTATTCGGCGGGCGGCGGCATCGTCGCCGACTCCCGCTGCGATGCCGAATGGGACGAGACCGAAACCAAGGCGCTTGCCTTCTACCACGCAATGACCGATTCCAACGCCGCCGCACTGGCGATTGCACGATAAGGAGCGAGGCACTCGAGTGGACTGCTTTCTGAATGGACACTACGTCGACGTCAAGGATGCTCGCATCTCCGCTTTGGATAGGGGCTTGCTTTTCGGGGAAGGGCTTTTCGAAACCTGGAGGACCTATCGCGGCCGGCCCTTCGCGGTCGAGGAGCATCTGCGGCGCATGCGCCGGTCCGCGCGGGCACTCGGGATTCCCTTCGATGCCAACGAGCCCTGGCGCCAGCGGACCATCCGCCTGGCCAAGCGCAACCGGCTGCAGCATCGAAGCGGCGCGCTGCGACTGACGATCACACGCGGAGCCGGACCGGTCACGCTGATTCCCGGCCGCACCGGCCGGCCGACGCGCCTGATGCTGTTTCGGCCGCTCGAAGCCGGGCTCGGCCGTGCGCGAAGCGAGGGCATTGCGGTTCACCTGCACTCCTTCGGCGCCGGCGTTCATGCCGGCATGCGGCAGCTCAAGACCGTCAACTACCTGCCGGCGGTCATCGCACGCTCCGAAGCACGGCGGCTCGGCTGTTTCGAATCGCTCTACCGGCTCGAGGACGGCACGATCCTCGAGGGTACCACGAGCAACGTGTTCGTCGTCCGAAGAGGACGGCTACTGACGACTGCGGTCGACCGCGGCGTTCTTCCCGGCGTGACCCGCGCGTTCGTACTGAAATTGGCCGCCCGCATCGCCACCGTAAGCGAACGACGGCTGACGCTGCGGGATCTGCGAGAAGCCGACGAGATGTTTCTCACTTCCTCGACGATCGAGGTGTTGCCGATCGTCAGGGTCGACAAACGTCGCATCGCGAACGGCGAGCCGGGGCCCATCACCAAAGTGTTGCAGCAACGCTATCGGCGCATGGTCGCCCGTCGCCTCGAGTGCCGCGTCGAGGATCTCGGGGACTGAAGCTTGGGGCGCCGCCCCCTCAAGCGGCGACGATCATCGCGGCGACCGTCGTCGCCGTGGCGATGACGACGGCCCACAGTAGATCTGCCTTCAGAGGACGAGCGGCGCTAGAGGTCACGTCGAATGCCCAGGCACCGATGGCGACGGGAACCAGCAGCGCCGCGAGCGACCATGGCAGGACCCGTTGTAACGTCTCGTCGACGCCGGCACCGGCGCCAAGCAAGCGCCACTCGACGGCAAAAACGACGAAGGCGAGCAGTCCGATGCGCGGCGCTCGCCCGCGCCAGTTTCGAGCCGCCCCGCTGTTCGTTTCGTCCGTCTGCAAAGACATCGCGTTCCTTCGATCGGTTCGCGGCCGTCCCGCCATGAAAAAGCGTTGCCGCCACCGAGCCCTGCCAGCATACTGAACCAGGCCGGTCGCGCGACCAAGCCGATTTGCGGGCGGCACGGTCCGCGAGGACGTACGAGGAGCAAGGCTGAAAGAAAGCGACTCTCACGCGATGCAACGCGCCAGTCGT
>CAZJCO010000429.1:0-1901 GCA_964544375.1 uncultured Myxococcales bacterium | reverse complement strand
ATCGCCATCGGCCCGCCGATCGCGATGCCGACGAGCGCTAACGAATCCAGGCCCAGCTTGTCCGCGACCGCTTCAATGTCCAGGCAGAGCGAGTCGATGAAGTTGTCAGCGGTCAGTTCCGGAATATCGCGATCGGAAGAACCGCTTCCCCGTGAGTCGTACCGAATCAAGCGCTTGCCACGCGCCATGGCCGAATAGTAGGCCCGGTGGCCGGGGTCGGCCCACTCCGCCTGAAGGTCTGACCATGGGATGGGCGGCACGACGATGACGGGCGGTCCTTCTCCCACGACCGCATAAGCGATGCTGACTCCATCCGTGGTCTGGGCGTACTGGATACGCGGCTCGGCCATGGCGCCCCAATTCTACGCTAGTACGCTCCGGGCTCGTACTCCCCTTCGTCAACGGCCCCAACGCCTAGAGCACCGCGTCGGCTTCGATCTCGACCAGCATCTCCGGGCCCGCCAGCGCCGTCACCGCCACGAGCGTCGCCGCCGGGCGCACATCCCCAAACGCCTCGGAGTGCGCCCGCGCCACCTCCCTGAAGCGCGCGATGTCCGTCACGAACGTCCGCGTCCGCACGACGTCGGCCAACGAGGCGCCCGCCTCCCGCAGCGCCTCTTCGATGTTGGCGATCGCCTGCTTCGCCTGCGCATACATGTCGCCGCTCCCCACCACCGTGCCATCGTCGCCCCAGGCTACAGTGCCGGAAACGAAAACGCGGTCGCCGGCGCGGACAGCGCGCGAGTACCCGAAAACAGGCTCGAACGGCGAGCCGGACGATACTAGCTTACGGTCTGTCATAGCGTTCACCTCCCGGTCTGGTGCGGCGTATCTTATCGCGCCAACGAACGCGCACACGCAGCGTCTGGGCGTACAAGCGTACACTTATCGGGCGACATGATGACTGACACGAACGGCCTGGCGATCGAGACGCGTGGCCTGACGAAGATATTCAGCGACCGCGTGGTCGCGCTCAGCCCAACAGACCTGCGCGTCCGGCGCGGCACCGTATTCGGCCTTATCGGCCCGAACGGCGCCGGCAAGACGACCGCGTTCCGCATGCTGATCGGCCTCCAGCGCCCGACCGCCGGCGAAGTGCGGGTCCTCGGCGAGGAGATGCACGCGGACGCCGCCGACCTCCGGCGCCGCATCGGTTACCTGCCCACCGGTCCACGCTTTCCGCCGTCTTCAACGCCGATCGAGTACCTGCGCCTCGTCGGTGAGGTGTCGGGCCTCTCACGCCGAAAGGCGGACGAGCGTGTCGCGGTCCTGCTGCGCGACCTCGACCTGCTGAACGCCGCCGGCAACCGCATCGGCTCCTTCTCCACGGGCATGGTGACGCGCCTGGGCATCGCCGCTGCGCTCATCAACGACCCGGAACTCCTGATCTGGGACGAGCCCACGAGCGGCCTCGACCCGGTCGGCCGCCGCCAGGTCACAGACCTCATCAGGTTCATCGGCAAATCGCGCACCGTCGTCGTCTCCACCCATGTCCTCGGCGACGTCGACCGCGTCTGTGACGAGGTCGGACTGCTCTACCGCGGCCGGCTCATCTACTCCGGGTCGCTGGCCGAAATGAAGCGGCGCGTGCAGAGCAACGCTATCGAACTCGAGCTCGACGGCGATGTCGAACGTCTTCTGCAGCGCGGAGCGAACTGGGAGCTGGCGGCGTCGTGGGACTGGCAGGCGCCGCTCCTGCGCATCACCCTTCGCGAAGACGCCCCCGTCGCCTCGACGCTCTCGCAGCTGCTGACGATGATCGCCGAGGAGGAGATCGCGCTGCTCTCCGTGAGCATGGGCAGCGACCAGATGGAGGACGCCTTCCTGCTGCGGCTCGCAGAGGAGCGCCGCCGTGGCATGCTGCGCGTATTGCACGCGCACGCAACACTCGCGCCAGGAGC
>CAZJCO010000428.1:0-1912 GCA_964544375.1 uncultured Myxococcales bacterium | reverse complement strand
GTTTCGGCGGCCGCCTGGTCGCTTTGCTCAGTTTCATGACCGGTGCGTGTCACGTGGGTGAAGAGGTTCTTAAGCCATGAAGACACATTGCGTTACGCTGCCACGCCGAACGTCGGCAGCGGGCTGGGTTGTGTTGTCAGCCGGCGACGCACATGCGCGTCGGTCTGATCTCGCGCAAGGGTCCTTGCCTTGACGAATGCCGTGAACGCCGCCCAGTCACCGTTGAGCTCGATGCAGCGAAGCTGCAGCAACGGCTCGGCCCGTTCACGGATCCAGCGCATGCCGCCGGAGTCGAAGCGCTTCGCGATCACGTGACGCACCGCTCCCTCGACGGCGCCGGTGGCGACGTCGAGATCTTCGGCGCGTAGCTCGTGGTAGTTCATCATGCCCATGCGCGTTTGCAGGTAGCTGAAGATCTGATCGAGTCGCTTCTGGTGTCGCTGAGCGATCTGAAGTTCGTTGAGCGAGAGTATCGCGGTTCCCGCCTTGCCGCTGTAGAGACGTCGCTCCTGCTTCCTGACCCACTTGGCGAGTTCGTCGCTCCCCCCCTCGAAGGCGAAGCGTCCTGCTTCCCAGAAGTACTCGAGCACGTGCACGATATCGAGCGTGTGCCGCGCCTTCGGGAAGAGCTCCTTTCGGTAACGCTCGAAGTCCTCGTCGCCGTCGGTGACGACGTGGATCGGCTTGTTCGACTTCTCCGTAAAGCCGCGTTTGTCCGCCTCGCGGCGTGCGATGGCGAAAGCATGGCGCTTCGGAGCGTAGGAAGCGTAGTAGCGTTTGTTGATCGGCCCGAGGAGCAGCGGCTTGCCGTCGTCATCGCGCGCCTTCTGGAGCGTGTACATAACGACGATCGTAGCGGCTCGGCCGTTCTTGGAGTGATCGCCGTTCTTGCGTCGCTTCTTCGGTCCACGACGCGCGCGCTTCTGTCGGCCTCGGTGCCTCGGCGACGGCGGCTTCGCGCGGTCGTTCCGCTTGCCGCGCCGTTTCTCGAGTTCCTCGTCCGTCGCGGTCGGCGTCGCTTTCGAGTCGATCTGGATTACGAGGACCTCGCCATCATCCTTCGGCGCTGGCGCCGCTTGGAACCAGTCAGCGCTGTGGCGCCCGAAACCGAGAACGGCCTTCTCGACGCTGGTCTTCGATGGGGACCAAGACAGGAAATAGAGCATGAGGGCGGTGACCTGCTCGTAGCTGACGAGCGTGCTCAGTCGAGCACTGATGCTCGTGACAAGCGTGCTGAAGCCGTCGGTGGGGATCCTCAGCTCGAGATCGAGGGGATGGAGGCCGCCGCCTCCCGGCTGACGTACGTAACTGCGCCAGATCGTAACCCTCCCGAAGATCGTGCTGAGGAACTTGCGCTCGCGACCCCTGGGGCGAAAGCCGCGTCGAAGCCATTTCTGGACGCACTTTTCGGACTTCTCCTCACGTCTCGTCACGTAGTAGGTCAGCAGCAATCGCGCAAGAGCAAAGATGGGCTCGTGCAGCCCACGCTCGACTTCGTCGAGGTCTCGTTTGTCGCTCTTCTTCTCCACCAACGCGACGAGTCTCCGCACCTGGCTATCCATCGCAGCTTTCACCTCGGGGCTTCGAGGCGCCGCGTCCCGCCACGGCTCTTGCTCCTCGCACTGCCCCTTGCAACGTCCACCCAGGTAGCCTACGATCGTGTCCAACTTCATTGGATCCTCCGCACTTCCTTGGAAACTTCCTGCGGAGGATCTTCTTCATCTTGGGCGCGTTGTCCAGCATCGATATGCAACGCCGGCGTACGCCGTCAACACCTCGCGCTGCTCGCGTTGGCGCAACTCATCGCGGCGATGGATGTTGCGACGATCACGCCCGCTGCGGAGAAAAACCTGCACCCGTGTCACGTCAGCCGGAGAAACGCCCAGGAAATCGCCACCGACATCCTCGGAAT
>CAZJCO010000427.1:0-1917 GCA_964544375.1 uncultured Myxococcales bacterium | reverse complement strand
GGTTGACAGGGATAAGCACCTTTTCTAAGTCCCCGAAAACAAAGGACTCTGCTGCGCAAAACCTTGGTATTCCGACAAAACGCTCAGCAGAGTCCTTTGTTTTCGGGGACTTAGAAAAGGTGCTTATCCCTGTCAACCCGCTTCACGCGGCCGGCTAGCCACTCGGCAATCCCTGCTTTGTACCACTTTGAAAAGCGGCGGTCCGACGGGCCTCCGGCGAGCGCCGTGTAGACGGCGGATTCGCCGAAGTCCGCGATGATCCTGTACGACGGAATGAACGTCGTGTCGCGGCCACCGGAGCGGTAGATTTGTCCTTGTTGCACGGTCGCGCGGCCGCCGCGGACCGCAATCGGACCGTAATCGAAACCCAACCACGCGGGCAATTTCCCGCCCAACAGCAAGTGCCCCATCAACGCGCGGCGTTCGCTCCCCCAGCGCAGCGATCGTGGCGAGTCGCGCGAAGTCGACGGCGATCCCGATTCCGACAGCGCATGCTCGGCTACGCGACGCATCGTTGCCTCGCCTCCTTCGGTGCCGTACCAGACGTTCAAAGGATCGAGCAAGATCCGATCAAAGTTGGCATAGAAGTCGATCAACGCACCGGTTTCCTCGAGCAGATAACGTGCGACTTCTTCGCCACAGGCAGCCGCCAAGATCTCACGCACCAGCCCCAAATAGACGCGTTCGAACAACACAGCACCGGCGGAATCTTCGTCGTAACAACAATCCCACTCGGCCAGCAGGCGGCCGGCCGCCGAGTCGGGCAGCAGCGGCCGCAACGTAGCCATGAACCGATCGGCCTGCAACGAGTAGACGTCACGTTGAAGCGCAAGCGTCGTCTCGACATCCCAATCGTCGCGCCTCCGCAATAGGTCCGCGATCCGCTCGGCGCGGTAGGCGCCCATCGGCACCGAGATCGGATCGACCTTACCCAGATGGTTTCGGTCTTCGTTGGCTGTCACGACGAATCCGCGACTCGGATTGAGTTCGCGCGGCAGATCTTGGTGCGATACGAAACCGTTCCAATCGTTGCGGCTGTCCCAGCCGGGAAGCGGCACCAACCCCTTTGCGCCTTGCCGACGGCGCGGCATCAAGCCCGACATCTGGTACCCAATATTGCCCGCGTCGTCGGCCAGCACCCAGTTCCATGCGGTTTCGATGCGGCCGACCAAGTCCATCCCGTCGGCCACACCGCAAGCCTCAGGCATGTCGAGCATCGCCTCCACGCTCGCCGCCCCCGTACCGGAAGCCGATGCCCAGCGCGTCGCCAAGTACAAACCGGGCTCGTAGGGGTTTCCGTCGAGGGTACCGTGCTCGTTCTCGTAGAAGTCCAGCGTCTCGTCGCTGTGCTTCTTGCGCCGAATCACCTCGCGGCGACGACGGAACTCGACCCAGCGTTCCGTGCCGGTCTCGGTATCGACGCGCCTGCAGCGGCCTTCCTTGCAATCCTCGATCCACGAGTCGATCGCGTCCATGAAGGTATAGGTCGCGCCCCAGGCAAGGTGCTCGCTACGCCCGATCGCGATCGCCGGCAGACCCGGCATCGTCGCACCGACCCAACTGCCCTTCTCGGACGCCAGCGCGACCTCATACCACACCGACGGCAGACGGTTGCCCTCCAGGTGCGGATCGTTCGATAGCAGAGCCCTTCCGCTCTTGGTCTTGTTGCCGGAGATCACCCAGTTGTTCGAGGCCACCGCGACCGGCGGACGAATAGAACCACCGGCGCCGGATCCCGACTTGCCGCCGCAAGTCCCGGCACCGCCCGTACGCGCGTCGCCCGTACCTGTCGTTGCCGCAGCACCCGCGAGTCTCCAACGAATCGACGGCGGCACCAGGCGCTCTCCCAATCGCACACGCGCGAGTAAGTCGATGTCGAGATCTTCGAGCAGCCCGGGAAAGAGTCCTTCTAGACGG
>CAZJCO010000426.1:0-1917 GCA_964544375.1 uncultured Myxococcales bacterium | reverse complement strand
CCTTCGGGCGCGTCGATCCGCGCACGTACGGCATCCGGTTCCGGCCGCTCGATCGCGGCGTCTCGCACGGACGCACGGCGGTATCCGCGAGCTTTGTCATGGGACGGCCGTACTTTTGGTATCGCGGCGGCCGCATGGGCTGGGTGCCTTCGCGCAGCTATAGCTGGCTGCAGGACTTGGAGCCGGTCGGCCGGGCGGGTTCGATGTTTCTTTACGATTTGCCGTGAGGACGAGTGGACCGGAAGTTCGGCTCTCGGTGGTGGTTCCGGCCTTCAACGAAGCCGAGCGAATCAGCGAAAGCATCGCGGCCCTCGTTGCTTGGCTCGACCGGCACGTGACGGAGTTTGAACTCATCGTCGTCGACGATGGGAGCCAAGACGATACCGCAAAGCGCGCGCGCAGCTGCGGACCGCTCGACAAAGGCAGCCTTCGGGTCATCGCCTACCGTCCCAACCGAGGCAAAGGGTTCGCCGTCGCCACCGGCCTGCGGGCGGCGCGAGGTCGTTACGTGTTGTTTACCGATGCCGACTTGTCCACTCCGCCCGAGGAAATCGCCGGAGCGCTCGATCTGCTCGAGCACAACGAGGTGGTCATCGGTAGCCGCGCACGTCCGGGCGCCGAACTGGTGGTCCGGCAGACGCCGCTGCGCGAGTGGATGGGCCGGACGTTCAACGTGTTCGTACGTCTGACCGGCCTCAGCGGCGTCCCCGACACGCAGTGCGGCTTCAAGGCGTTTCGCTCCGACGTGTTACCGGAATTGCTCGAAACGCTGCGGGCTCGACGCTTCGCTTTCGACGTCGAGTTGCTCGCATCCGCGCAGGTAGTCGGTCTGCGGATTGCCGAGCAGCCGGTGGCCTGGACCAATCGAGCGGACAGCCGCGTGCGTCTGCTACGGGATTCGCTCGGCATGCTGACCGAACTGCTGGCGATCGCCTGGCGTTCCGCTCGACGACGGCGCCGCATCGCCCGCGGGTTATCGCCGGACCACGGCGGCGAGTGAAAGGCCGATCGGCAACTTGCCGCGTTCGGCTAGTGCGGCTTCGACGCGGTAAACGGAAACCATCAAACGGTTGAGCGGAGCCGGCAGAGGATAAAGATCCGCTGCCGTCGATTTGGCCGGCAGCAGCGGACGCAGCATTCTGAGCGCGACCGCAGGAGGGAAGATCGCCGCACTCGACCAACCAAAGCGTTCGGTCCTGAGGCCGCAGTCGGCGATCAGTCGCGCCAGCGACCGTCGCGTGTAGCGACGGCGGTGTTCGAGTGCGACGTCGTGGTTGCTCCACAAGAACGGCCACGCCGGTACGTGAATCGCGATTGCGCCGCCTGGACGCAGCACACGCCGCAGCTCAGCGAGCATCTTTCGGTCGTCGTCGACATGCTCGATCACGTCCATTGCCAGGACCAGGTCGAAACTCTCGCTTCGGAAAGGCAGCTCGGCAGCGTCCGAAGCCACCAAGTCGCGCAGCCCACCCCGGCGCGCCATGCGTAGGGCGGCCGGACTGCGATCGCACGCGGTCACCCGGCCGTAGCGCGAAAACGTTTGGGCGTTGCCGCCGGTGCCGCAGCCTACGTCGAGAATCGCTAGGCCCGGCTTGCGTAATCTGACCGCCAGCAAGCGCTCGAACAGCAGTCGTTTGCCGACGAACCACCAGTGGTTCGACTCGACGGCGTGCATCGCGGCAAGATCGCTTTCTTTCATCCTTGCTCCTCGTACGTCCTCGCGGACCGTGCCGCCCGCAAATCGGCTTTGTCGCGCGACCCGCCTGGGTCCGTATGCTGGCAGGGGGCGGCTGCCGCGATGCGGGCACACGCGGATTCATCCAGCACCATGAATCGCTGCCCAAAGCCTCGCCGGTCGCTCGCGGTTGTAGACAGTCTCGGGGAGGATCTGAGGTTTGCGTTTACCGTGGATAGACG
>CAZJCO010000425.1:0-1923 GCA_964544375.1 uncultured Myxococcales bacterium | reverse complement strand
CTACTTTGAGCGTCGCTGCTGTATCTCAGGCCGCCGTCGGCGATGACGGGAACGCCGTCCGCACGCGCGACCTTGCTGGCTTCCGAGATTGCCGTGACTTGCGGCATACCCACGCCGGAGATGATTCGCGTCGTGCAGATCGAGCCGACGCCCATGCCCACCTTGACCGCATCGGCCCCGGCGTCGATCAACGCTTGGGCGCCTGCGCCGGTACCGACGTTGCCGGCGACGACTTCGAGCCCCTGATGCTCCCGCTTTATCTCCGAGACCGTTTGGACGACGTTGCGTGAGTGGCCGTGCGCCGTATCGACGCAGACTAAATCCACCCCCGCCTCGCACAGCGCTGCCACACGTTCGCGGCGGTCTGCACCGACACCGACGGCCGCCCCCACCAGCAGCCTGCCGCGAGAATCCTTCGAGGCGTGGGGATATTCGATCGCTTTCTGGATGTCCTTGACCGTGATCAAGCCCTCGAGACGGCCCTCACCATCGACGATCGGCAGCTTTTCGATGCGGTGCTCGTGCAAAATCCGCGTCGCCTCTTCGATGTTGATGCCGGGGTTCCCGGTCACCAGCCTGTCCTTGGTCATGACCTCGGAGACCGGCCGTTTGAGATTGCGTTCGAAACGAACGTCACGGTTTGTGAGGATGCCGACCAGACGATCGCCGCGACACACCGGAAGGCCCGAGAAACCGTGCTCGCGCATGATCTCCAACGCCGCGGACAGCGGGGTGTCGGGTTCGACCGTTACCGGATCGGCGATCAGCCCGCTTTCACTCTTCTTGACCTTTGCGACTTCGGCTGCCTGCCGCTCGATCGACATGTTGCGGTGGATGAATCCGAGGCCGCCTTGCTGCGCCATCGCGATCGCCATGCGCGCTTCGGTTACCGTATCCATCGCCGCGCTGGTCAGCGGAATGTGCAGCCGGATGCCGCGAGTAAGCTGGGTGTCGACCGTGGTATCGCTCGGCAGGACGTCGGATTCGCCCGGCGCGAGCAGGACATCGTCGAAGGTGAGTCCTACCAGCAGAGCGTCGGAAGCTTCCATGTTGCCTTATAGACAGGCGACGAATACTTTTCAACAGATTTGAACACGTGGAGGAACGCATGATCCTGGATTACCTGGAAACAAGCCCCAGTCTGGATCCCAAGGCTTGGATCGCCCCGGACGCTGTCGTCATCGGCGACGTCGGCGTCGCGGAGGAGGCCTCGGTCTGGTTCCAATCGGTGGTACGCGGCGACGTCAGCCACATTCGTATCGGCGCCCGTACGAACATTCAGGATCATTGCACGATTCATGTGACGCGAGACGGCAACCCGACGATCATCGGCGCCGACGTGTCGGTCGGTCACCGCGTGGTACTGCACGGCTGCCGTGTGCACGACCGCGCACTGGTCGGCATCGGCTCGATTTTGCTGGACGATTCGGTCGTCGAGGAAGGCGCGATCGTCGCGGCAATGACGCTGCTGCCACCCGGGATGGTGGTCCCGGCCGGAAAAGTGGCAATGGGGCAGCCGGCAAAGATCGTGCGCGACGTGCGCGAAGAAGAACGGCGTTGGATGGCCGAGACCGTCGACCAATACGTCGGCTACGCGCGAAATTACGCGCGCCCGGGGCCATGAGACGCGCGCCGGCTGAAGTGCAGCCGCAGCGGCGTGCCGTCTAGCGGCATGGCTTCACGAAAGCAGCGTTCGAGAAACCGCGTGTAGTCGGTGGGAACGCCTATCCGGTTGACGAAGAGCGTCACTGCCGGCGGTCGCCGGCCGGTCTGGGCCGCGTACAGGATCTTGAGGCGGCGGCCGGCCACGATCGGCGGCTGACGCCGCTCCGCCGCCGCCGCGACGATCCGACTGAACTCTACGGTCCGCATGTCGCACGTACGCGGCCTCGCCGCGCGCGCGAGCGCGTGCAGAAACCTTTC
>CAZJCO010000424.1:0-1934 GCA_964544375.1 uncultured Myxococcales bacterium | reverse complement strand
CGGCTGGCCGCGAGGTGTTCTCCGTGCTCGCGGTCTGAGACTTGGAGCTTGAAGGTCGCAAAGCCGGCCTCGGTGAGCTGCCGCGCCTCCTGCGCAAGCTGTTTGGGAGTCTCGCCGCAACACAGCGCCGCAAGCGGCAGCCGTTCGGGCAGACCGATCAGACCGATCAGGTGCAGCTCCGGTTCGTTATCATCGCTAACCACCCGCGCCGCCGCCTGCTCGAGCCTGCGCGCGAGATCCCCCGTCGCGCCGCTCTGCAGCGCGACGAGGTGGCCGCCGGCTTCGATGACGCTCGGCTTGAACGCCTCCTGCGCTACTTCGGCCAGCAGGCAGGCCAAGGAGATCCGGCGCTTCTTGGCGGCCAGTTCGAGCAGCGCGGTTTCGAGCGCCGCACGCGCGCTCGGGGCTTCGAGCCTTGCTGCGGCCGCGAGCAGCGCTTGGCCGTCGAGGCGACCGCCGAGCAGCGCCTGCAACGATCGCTGCACTTGCTCGCAAGATTCGCCGCCGACCCACGCGGCGGGCGCCGCCTCGCCGCGTCCGACCAAGCCGTCCTCGCCCTCGAGTTCGACAATAATTCCCTCACGTTTTTGAATACTTCCGCTAGAAGTCTCGAGCGGCACGCGAAGACGGATGCAGTACCTGCGCAGGCGGGCGGCAAGGACTTTCATAGCAACAGCCCGAGCGCCAGCAGCAATCCGAACAGCGCCTGCAGGCGCGCCGTGCCGGCCAGGCTGGCGTTGAGCGCGGGCCCCTGGCGCTGCCAGAGCGCACGCAGTTCGCGAGCGGCCAGCGGCAAGACCAGCCAACTCAGAAAAGCGCCCGCTCCGACGAGCCGCGCGAGCGCCCCGGTAAGCAAAAACGCGCCGCCAAGCAAGCACGCGTATTCGATCCGGGTAGCGCGGTCTCCGATGCGCACGGCCAGGGTTCGCTTGCCCGATGCGCGGTCGGTCGGAATGTCGCGCAGGTTGTTTACGACGAGAATCGCCGTGATCAGCATCGCCATCGGTAACGAAGCAAGGAACGAGGCAGCATCGATCGCGTGGCGCTGCAGGTAGAACGTCCCGTTCACGGCGATCACGCCGAAGAAGACGAAAGCCATCGCATCGCCAAAACCGTAGGAGGCAAGCGGCCAGGGCCCGGCGCTGTAGGCGAGCGCGCCGGCGATCGAGACGGCACCGATCAGCGCAATCGGCCAGCCGCCGATCCACACTAGCCAAAGACCGAGCACGGCGGCGACGGCCAGCGCGGCGATCATCGCGCGGCGCACGCTCGCCGGCGATAGCAGGCCCGCCTGCGTCACGCGCAAGGGACCGAGGCGCTCGCCGGTGTCGATGCCGTGCAGGTGGTCGTAGTAATCGTTGGCCAGGTTCGTCGCGATTTGGAGAAGCAAGGCGCAAAGCGCCGTCGCCAAGGCGACGCCCGGCGCAATCGGTCCGCCGCGGGCGGCGACCGCCAGGCCGACCACGACCGGCGCGAGACTGGCGACCAAGGTTCGCGGCCTCAGCGCGAGCCACCAGACTGCCGCCCCGCTGGTTGCCGCAGGTCGCAATCGCCCCGCTTGCCCCGGCATCCCCAATGTCCCCTCAGGGCAAGCGCGGAAACTTCGAGAAGTCCGGCTTGCGCTTTTCGTTGTAAGCGTTGCGGCCTTCCTGAGCCTCTTCGTTCATATAGAAAAGCAGCGTCGTGTTGCCCGCGAGTTCCTGGATGCCGGCCATGCCGTCGGTCTCGGCGTTGAACGAGGCCTTGAGGCAACGCAGCGCCATCGGACTGTGCTGCAACATCTCGCGGCACCACTCGACGGTCGTCTCCTCCAGGCGATCGAGCGGCACGACCTCGTTCACCAAGCCCATTCTGAGCGCCTGCCGGGCGTCGCACTTGCGACAAAGGTACCAGAGCTCTCGCGCCGTCTTCTGACCGTCCATCCGCCCGGCCCC
>CAZJCO010000423.1:0-1934 GCA_964544375.1 uncultured Myxococcales bacterium | reverse complement strand
CCCGACGTTTGGCGCATTGCGCACCCCGAAGCGATCCGCAAATACCGCGTCGCCGCACGCCGCGACCGCGCCGTCCGCAAGCAATAGCGCCGCGCCGCGCGAAGAACGTGCGCGAGTGAGCCGTCCTACAACGACATCGTGTCGGATTTCGTACGTGAGCAACTGGGCGGCGCTCTGCTCGGAAGCTCGGAACGCGCCGACTGGGCCGGCCTGCGCGAGTCGCAGCGGCGCAACGAAGGTGCCGCTTGCCGCTGCGTGGGACTCGCGCTCGAGACGCGGCCGGACGAGATCACCGAGCGCGAGCTGGTGCATCTGCGTCGGCTTGGGGCGACCAAGGTGCAAATCGGCATTCAGAGCCTCTCGGATGCGGTGCTCGAAGCCAATCGTCGCGGCCATGACGTGGCAGTCGTGCGGCGGGCGATGCTGCTTCTGCGTGCGGCGGGATTCAAGATCCACGCGCACTGGATGCCAAATCTGCTCGGGTCGTCGTGCGAACGCGATATCGAGGATTTCGGCCGGCTCTTCGACGATCCGGATTTTCGACCGGATGAACTCAAGATCTACCCCTGTAGTCTGGTCGAGAGCGCCGATCTGATGGCGTTCCATCGGCGTGGTGATTGGCGTCCTTATAGCCACGAAGAGCTATTGGATGTGCTCGTCTCGGCGCTCTCTCGGGTGCCCCGATATTGCCGCATCACGCGCGTGGTGCGTGACATTTCCTCGGACGACATCGTGGCGGGCAACAAGCTCACGAATTTCCGGCAGATCGCCCAACGCGAACTCGAGCGGCGCGGCGAGCCTTGTTGCGACATTCGCTCGCGTGAGATCCGCAGTGCGGATTTCGATGCGGATACGCTGCGTCTCGAGGTGACCCGTTATCGAAGCTCGCTCGGGCGCGAACTCTTTTTGGAATACGTGACGCCGGAAGATCGCATCGTGGCATTCCTGCGCCTTTCGCTGCCCGATGCCTCCGGCTTTCTGCCCGAGATCGAGCACAGCGCCCTCTTGCGCGAAGTGCACGTCTACGGCGCCGTGCTCGGGCTCGGGCACCGCGACGCCCGGCGCGCTCAACACAGAGGGCTCGGCCAGAAACTCATCGAGTCGGCGGCCAGCTGCGCGCGGGAGGCCGGTTACGCCGACCTGGCCGTGATCTCGGCGGTGGGTACGAGGCGCTACTACCGACGTCTGGGATTCGGCGACGGCGAACTCTACCAGCATCTCTCTGTGTCGGAGCGCTGAGGCCGCGGCGGTGACGCGCAGCTGACCAATGCGACGCGGCGCGTTCCGGGATGGGCGCGTTCTCTGTTACCCGGTGCCTCAGTCGTCGGCCACGTGCCCTGCGGCTTTCTCGGCTTCGAGTCTCTTTTGGTCGCGCTCTTCCGCCTCTTTGTCGCTCAAGATCATGTCGATCTTGCGGGCGAAACGACCTTCGCCCTTTTCTTCGTCGGGCACCCAGTAGATATTGATCGTCTTCTTGGCGGGGATATTGGCGATCGAGGATCGTTTTCCATTCTCGGTGACACTGGTTCGCTTGAGCACGGAGCCCTCCGGCTTGATGCGGAAGGTCGCCTTCTTGCGCGGCTTGAGCTTGAGCTTCTTGTCCTTCGGGCGTTTGCCGGGCTTCACGACCTCGACGGTCATGGTCTTGGTCGCCGGATCGTAGGAGACGAAGCGGGCTTCCGTCTTGATGCTGTGCGCCTTCTTGGAGGCCTGAGCCGGCCCGGCGGTCATCATCGGAATGCAGAGAGCCAGCGCCAGCGTTCCCAGCAGCGTGATTGCACTTCGAAGGTTCTTGAATCCGTGCCTCATCGTCATCGTCTCCCGTTTCCGGTCGCGTTCTCGTTCTCGGGTGGCATCGCGCCGGTTGTCATGGCGGGGAGACTTACAGCCGCTCATCTGTGATGGCTCCCCCCGCCACCCGTCGCGGCAGACGC
>CAZJCO010000422.1:0-1943 GCA_964544375.1 uncultured Myxococcales bacterium | reverse complement strand
TGCCGAGACCGATCTCGTATGCCGTCTTCTGCTTGAAAAAAAAAAAAAAAAACAAGAGTAGACACTCAGCAGCTGACTGTGCGAGCAGCGTGCTCTCTCTGAGTGTCACAGCTCACGTGAGAGCGGGCGCACGCGCGAGGGTGATATAGCAGGGGCGGAGACACCTGCCCGCCGAGTCTGCCCGAGTTCCGAAGCCTGTGCCTGGGGCTGGAGTCCGAGGCGATGGCCGTGGAGGCAGCAATGCAGGGGCAAAGCCTGGGACCTGTGTCGTTCCAATTACGCCGCCTGATCAACTCATGGGACCAAGAACACAGCACAGAGCTCGTCCTCAGAAAACGGTACACGGCGCTGTACGAGCAGGCCCTGGAAGTGGCGATGAATATACACATGGCGATGGACGACGACGAACGCAAACTGTTGGCTGAAATGGGTGCAAACGCGGAGGGTCAGAACAGTCTCGACGAACTGCCAAGCGAAACCCTGGCGGCACTCAACTAATGCCCATCGTTCGCGGCATCCGTGACACGGCGCAGGCGCTGGCAATGGCGTTTGCCACCGGCGGGCTGGTGCTGTTGATTATTGCTGTAACGCTGACCCTGGCGGGCCTGTATGCCGTCGGGCAAGTGGTTGTCGACCGACGATCGCGAGTGCCTGAAACGGTGGCTCAAAGGGTCGCCCAGCGTGCCGTTCACGCGCGAAGCTCGCGTTCAGGCCGTAGGAGACGCGGGATGCATCGAAGCGGTCGGTCATACGAAGTCCGACGCGCCCCACCCCCACCTCCGACAGCGACCTGAAAAGCCCCCCTGCCGGCCCGCTCCTCATGGGCCTGTGCCGCGCGTTGAACATCACGCTTCCGATGACGATCGTGCCGGACGTACCAACCAATCCGCAGGCCCTGGCCCCGGTCGTGCTGTTTGTCTATATCGCGGCCGTCACCGCATTCGGGCGACACGAGGCGTCGCGAAGCTCGCGGCGGCGGCTGCTGGTCGGTACGGGCGGCATCGCCGCAGCGATGGTCATGCTCGGGGTGTTCGTGGTCTGGAACGCGTCGGACGACCGCGCGACGCTTGTCCTTTGGCTGGCGACCGCGTTTCACTTCTTTCGCACGGCCCTTCGGACGGTCCGTGACCCCTCGCCCCGGCGCGTGCAATACGCCATGAAGACCTACATCCTTGGTATCATCGCCATCGACGCCGTCTTCGCGACCGCCGCCGCCGGCTGGGTCGCCGGGGCGATCGTCCTCGCGCTGCTGGTCCCCGCGCTGATCCTCGGCCGGCGGCTCTACTCGACCTAGAATCCCCGCCATGAACTGGACACTCGGCTACAACACGAACGGCTTCGCCCACCACCGGCTGGCGGACGCCATCGACATCGTCGCCGACATTGGATACGGCGCCGTCGCGATCACGCTGGACCACCACGCGCTCAATCCGTTCTCGGCGACGCTCGACGCCGACCTCGAACGCGTGCGGTCGCAGCTTCGCCGGCGCAATCTGCGTTGCGTCATCGAGACCGGCGCCCGATTCCTGCTCGACGCCCGGCGAAAGCACCGGCCCACGCTCGTCTCCGCCGCGCCGAAGGACCGCGCCCGGCGCGCCGAGTTTATCTGCCATGCCGTCGATATCGCCCGCCGACTCGACGCCGACGCCGTCAGCTTCTGGTCGGGCGCGCTCGATGCGCCGGGCGATCATGACGCCTTCGATCGGCTGATCTGCGGATGTCAGCACTGTCTCGAGCACGCCGCCACCCGCGGCGTTCGGCTGGCCTTCGAGCCGGAGCCGGGGATGCTTGTCGAGCGGATGGAGCAGTACGAGCGACTGGAGCGCCGCGTCGATCACCCGCTCTTCGGCCTGACGCTCGATGTCGGCCACGTGCATTGCCTGGGCGACGGCGAGCCGGCCCATCGCATCCGGCAGCGCGACAGCACACTCTGCACTCTCGCC
>CAZJCO010000421.1:0-1947 GCA_964544375.1 uncultured Myxococcales bacterium | reverse complement strand
CGGCCGGCACCAGGCGGGAGCAGCGCGCGGACCACGCTTCAGCGCGCGGAATAGCGTTTCCGGATCGTTCCCGGTCGCGCGAATCGATCCCTCGGGGATCAGCGCGTCCTGCCCGCTCTGTCCCTTGATCGGATTACTCAGGGCCGGCTGGGTCGCGGTACAAAAGACCACCGTGCAACCGTGGTCGTCGACGAGCTGGCGAAGCATGGCAACCAGGGGGCGGAGCATGCCGGGCGGGAAGGTCTGCGCCTCGTCGAGCACGATCACCGAACGCGCGACGTTATGCACCTTGCGGAGGCTCGACGGGCGATTCGAAAACAGGCTCTCGAAGAACTGCACTGTCGTTGACACGACGATCGGCACGTCCCAGTTCTCGGCCAGTAACCTCCGGCGCAACTCTCGATCGGCATCCCCTTGTGGCTCGTCCATCCCAGCGACGTTTGAGTGATGTTCGAGCACAACACGGCCCCAGTTGGTGGCACCCTCTCCGGTGGCCTCGCGAATGACCGACGCGTTCTGTTCGATAATTGTCAGGAACGGCAAGACGAAAACCAGTCGTCTCTTCTGGTATTGTGCGGCGTGCTTGAGCGCAAATGCCAGGGACGCAAGCGTCTTTCCACCCCCGGTCGGAACCGTCAGCGAGAAGAAGCCGGGTTCGCGGTCAGCGGCGGTTAGGGAGGCCTCCAAGACTTCCCTGCGAACTGATGCTACGCGAGATTCGGGGTGCCCGGCAGCTAGGGCGGCGATGTGGTTGAGCACGCTCGTCAGCCTTGCCGTGGGCTTGAGCGCCTCTACGTCCGCCCGGAGGTCTGTCCTAGATCGGCTCCCCCACGCCTCAGCGTCCAAGCGATCGGCGTCGACTAGGCATGATAGGAGCATCCGCGTGCGCAGCTCGACGCGCAGCTCGTCGCCGGCGTTTGCGACCGTGCGAGACGGCTTGCCATCAATGCCGGCGTCTTCGCGGGCGACCGCCGCGAATCGCTCGGCCCGGTCCCAGACGCGAGTCCCTGACTGTAGCCCGGCCGTGGCTTCGTCCCTACTCCGAAGCTGCTGAAGTTTGCGCCTGGTGGCAAGTCCCGTGTGATGCCCGGCAACGGCAAACGCGCACTCGATAGCACCCGCGGCGGCAGCGATGGCTGCGCCGTGGGCGGCGTGTTCGACGAATGTGGTGTCCTCGGCAAGGAGGTGCCGCTGGAACTCATCAGAGTACTTGCCGAGATCGTGTAACCACCCGGCCCATTCGCCCATCTCCCGCGGCAACCCGGCCGCCTCTGCGAACCTGCCAGCGGTGATGGCCACGTTGCGAAGGTGGTCGGCGAGCAGTTGTCGTTGTCCTGAGTCGTTCTCCGAGCGAGCCCAGTATGTCATCCCCGGGGATAATAGCGCTGGACAGGGCGACGCCGTGGTCCGGATGGTCGTTGGCTTGTTCCACGGGCGCGGGAACTCGTGCCGTCGATCTCGGCCTCGAGCCGCCGCGAGGGTGTTCTGAGAGATCATCAACGAAGCAAACCGCTCCCGCAACGAAGCGAATCGCTTCCGCGGCCACATATCGGGGTGGGATCCGAAGTGCCGCCGCCGCCAAGGAGGAAGGTTGCTCCGCCGTACCGTGCGCATTCCGCAACCACACTGCGGTGCGCCACGCTATTCACTCATAGTGGATTGATGCAGGTGCTGTTAAGCGTCGGTTCCGAGGCATAAGCACCTCGCACTCCGATCTCTGGTAGCAGGTTCGTCGCAGGCTTACTGTCCGCCCGGTCATTCGGTAAGTCGCCTTGCCCGTCGAGCTCGTGGCGCTCCAGCGTCGGCGGGTCACCGTCTCGGGTGCCGTGATAACCCCGGGACGTCTCAGTTTCGAAAGAATCCCCGGAATCGTGGAAGTCCTCGGTGCTGCTGGAGGACTGGGGCCGGCTGCCGATCTCGGAAGAGTCCAGATCTTCCGTACGCTGG
>CAZJCO010000420.1:0-1954 GCA_964544375.1 uncultured Myxococcales bacterium | reverse complement strand
CGCGGGGCGGCGCCTCTTTTTTTTTCCCTCCCTCGCCGCCCCCCCGAAACCGTGCTTCGTCGGCTCGCCGCCGGATCTTTTGGTTCGGCGCGGAGCCGATCGCGTCGAAACCCATTCGCTGGCGGGTACCGTGCCGCGATCGGAGCAGCAGCCGCAAAGCAAGGACAGCGCAGCAGTGCTACTGCACTCGGCCAAGAACGCGCGCGAGCAAGCCGAGGTCACCCGCGGCATCGTCGAGGCGCTGGCACCGGTGACCAGCGCACTCGAAATCGGCGAGCGGGCGAGCGTGATGAGCGTGCCCGAAGCCTTTCACTTGCACACGCCGATTTGCGGGCGCCTGGCGGCACCGGCGACGGCGCTCGATCTTGCCGGCCTGCTTCACCCGACGCCGGCCGTTTGCGGCATGCCGCGCGCGGAGGCCGGTGACTGGCTCGCCGGCGAGGAGTCCGACCGTGGTTGGTACAGCGGCGCGGTCGGTTGGATGGATCCCGCCGGTGACGGCGAGTTCGCGGTTGCGTTGCGCGCCGCCTTACTCGAACGTGACGCCTACACGTGTTGGGCGGGTGCCGGCATCGTCGACGGTTCGCAGCCGGACGCCGAGTTCGACGAAACCGAGGCCAAGATGCGCGCGGCGATCGATTGCCTCGAAGTCTGCAGGCGCTGACGACGATGGGCACGGCAGCGGCAAACCGCGAGAGCGCAGGCGTCTTGCTCGATCAACTCTGCCGCAGCGGTGTTCGGCATCTCTGTCTTTCGCCGGGTTCGCGTTCGACTCCGCTGGTGCTTGCCGCCGAGCGCTACGGTGAGCTGCGCCGCTGGGTCGTCGGCGACGAGCGCGCCTGTGCTTACTTCGCCATCGGACTGGCGCGTGCGACCGGCACGGCGGCAGCGATTTTGTCGACTTCGGGCACCGCGGCGGCCAACTTCGCGCCGGCGGTCGCCGAGGCGTTCTTTTCGCAGGTGCCGCTGATCGTCGTGACCGCCGACCGTCCGCCCGAGCTGCGCGATTTCGGCGCCGCGCAGACGATTCATCAACCGGACTTGTTCGCCGGTCATCTGCGCTGGCGGCAGGATCTACTGGTTCCCGGCGTCGATACCGAAGACTTGCTTTCTTACTACCGCGCCGTTGCCGCCCGTGCGGTGGCCGTGGCGACGGCCGCGCCGCAGGGGCCGGTCCACTTGAACGTACCCCTGCGAGAGCCGCTGCTAGACGAGAGCGCATCTGCCGGAGATCCGACAGACCTTGCGGGTGGCACGGAGCAACCGAGTCTCGCCAACGCTGGCGAGCCCGCAGCTCGCGTCTATGCCGGCAGCGCGCAACTCAGCGACGAACAATGCGCGGCGCTCAGCGAGCAGTTTGCTGCCGCCGAGCGCGGTCTGATCTGCTGCGGTCCGGGAGCGGCGCGTGACCAGGCGACCGCCGCCGCCATCGCCGCCTTGGCCGAGGCTCGCCGGTGGCCTTTGCTCGCCGATCCGCTTTCGGGCTTGCGCTTTGAAAGCGGCGGCAGCCCGGCGCTGGTCGACGGCTACGACCTGTTGTTGCGCAGCGAGGACTTCACGCGACTGCACGAGCCGGACGTGATCCTTCGACTCGGCGGCTTGCCGGTGTCGAAGGCCGCGCTTTCCTTTCTTGCCCGCAGCCGCGCGACGCAGGTTCTCCTAGCGCCGCACGGCCAGTGGCCCGATCCGGTGTTTCGGACCTCGCAGCTGCTTTGGGCCGAAACCGCCGCGCTCTGCCGGCGGCTGGCCGGCGCCGGGCAGGGGCGGGGCGGCGGTGCGTGGTTGGCTGCTTGGCAGCAGGCTTCCGAGCGCGCGCGCAGCGGCTTGAGCGAGACGCTCGCTGCCGACGGCGAGCTCCACGGCGCAACTGTCGCGTGCGCGGTGCTCGGACGACTCGGCCTCGCCGGCACGCAGTCGATCTGCAACAGCATGCCAGTGTGAGATCACCGCTGGC
>CAZJCO010000419.1:0-1956 GCA_964544375.1 uncultured Myxococcales bacterium | reverse complement strand
CTGCACGCCGGAACCCGACCGCTGGCAGTCTCCGCTTCGCTGGCCGCGCACAGGTCCCTGGTCGAGCACCGTGGCTCAGGCTCGCTGCACACTGGAATTGGTGCGCAGCGGTAAGCGCCTGGCGTTTCGCCCGCGGGCGCTCGAGCTTAGCCCACTGCTCGGCGTTGCTGGCGAAGAACTGCTGATCGTCGGGCAAGGTAGCTACGGCAACGGCGTTCGCTGGCGTTTCGTTCGCCGCATCGCTTGTCGCGACGGGCAACGCATCTCGTTGCCGCTGAACGGCGAACCGATCGATCGCCTGCGCTTGGAAATCACCCCGACCTTCCTGCCGTTCCTCAAATTTCGCGAGCTGCGTCTGCTGCTGGCTGAGACGACAGGGCAAACGCTACCGTGAGAAGCACCGTGCAGCGCGCGCTTTTCGTCCTCGGCTTGTGGTTGTTGATCCCCATTTTGCGGGTTCCCACATCGCCACTCGCGACTCAGCTCTCGGGCTTTCTCGCGCTGATCGTCATTCTCGTTCTGCCCGGTTGGGCCCTGCTAGGCGCGAGCGACTCCCGGGGTGCAGGAGACAACGACCGATTCGATTGGATTTCCCGGCCCGCCGAATGGCTGACGCTGTCCGTCGGCAGCGTCGGCGTTCTCGGGCTGTTCGTCGCCATCGCCGGTGGGTCGCTCTCCGTGCTGATCGCCGGATGCGCATCGTGGACGGTCTTCTGCACCCTGCTACCGGCGGCCGAGCCCGCTTTGCGCCAGGTCGGCTCCGACCAAGCACGTCCGTCGGCGGAACGCCGAAAGAACGGCGGATTGCTCGCTGCAGCGGTCGTCATCGCGGTCGCGCTTGCCTGCGCTTGGATGGCCGCGGGCGGCGACAACATCGCCCGCGATCGCATGTGGTACATGGCCTACGTCACCTCGCTGAGCGCAAGCCCCGGGCCAATCGACTGGTCCGAACCGATCCTCGGCAGCGGCCGGGTCGTTGCACGTTTCGCCTACAACGGGTGGATCTTGACGCTCGCCGTCCTCGCAAGACTCTCGGGGCTGTCGGTGCCGCATCTGTTCGAGCGCCTCTTGCCGCCCTTGCTCGCGGCGCTGGTACCGTCAGCGGGCTTCGCGCTCGGGCGCGGTATTTTCAAGACGACGACCGGCGCGGCCCTCGTTGCCGCCTGCACGGCCGCGGTCGTTTTGACCACACGCTTCCCGTTTTTTTCGCCGGAAAACTACGCCGGGTTCGGACGTCTGGTGGAAGACAAAAGCGTCGCACTGCTCGTACTGTCGCCGATTCTTCTCGGCACCGTGATCGCCGGACTCACGGAGAGACGCCCACGAGATCTTCGAGCAATGTTGATTTTGTTGTTGGTCGCCGCATCCGTGGCATTGACCCACGCGATCGTTTACCTGCTGGCGATGATCACGGCGTTCTGTTTCGCCGCGCTCCGACTCATCGCCAAGTCTACGAAAAAGTCGACGGTCTCACTACCCGACGCACGAGCGCTCGGCGCCACCGTCGTCGTAGTTGCGATCCTTCTGCTGGCATCGATCGTTCCCGCCGGCCTCGGCTGGCAGGCTCGCAAACAGATTACCGACGGGGTCTCCTCGACGGTCGGACTCTCGGCCACCACCGATCCTGTCGTGCGCTCCCATCTCCGCATGGATCGGCTTCGAACGATTCCTCGCGGAGGCCCGATCACGGAACCACGGCTCCTATTGGAGCCTCTTCTCCTGATCGCGCTGCTCGGGTTGCTGCCGGCGTGGCGGGCACGACGCGCGACGTGGGGGTTGGTCGCACTCAGCGGCGCCTCCCCGATGCTCCCGTTGGGCTTTACCACCTACCTCCCCCCCGGGGGCGGCCGACGTGCCCCCCCGAAACCCCCAGCAATCCCACGGCGCGGGGATCCGATAGCCCCGCCGGTGCGGACGGACGGCCCCAGACGCGATGCAGCGGCGAACCAAATCGAG
>CAZJCO010000418.1:0-1957 GCA_964544375.1 uncultured Myxococcales bacterium | reverse complement strand
GGGCGCGGGCCGCGCCGGGCTACTTTGCGTTGATTGCCGCGAGCGTCGTCGGCGACGCCGTGCGCTGGCGCCTGCCGGTCGTGCGCGCGATCGTTGCCGGCATGCTTGCAGGACTACGCGGCGAGAGCGGCGCGCCACCGGCGCGCTGGACGCCGCAGCGCGAGGTCAAGGCAGGCCTGCATGCGAGCGTGCCGTCGTGAGAGTCGCCATCGGAGCCGTTGCCGGGACTACCGGCGGTCCGGCGACCTACGCCGTCGAGCTGCTTCGGGCTCTGGCCGCGGAGTTTCCCGACGATCATTGGACGGCGATCACCGACCGTCCCGATTTGTTCGAGACGGCCGACGATGTGATCGCGGTTCCTCTGGCGTCGGCCTGGCGGCAGCCCCTATGGGACCATCTGCACGTAGCCCGCTGGTTGCGGCGCGAACGTTTCGATTTGTACCACGGGACCAAGGGCGTGCTGCCGGCTCGCCTGCGCCTGCCCGCAGTGGTCACGATCCACGACTTGGCGGCCCAGGTCATGCCGGAGACTTTCCGGCGCGCGCAGCGTCTGCACCTCGGTTGGGAAACGCCGCGGGCGGTCAAACGCGCGGCGGCCGTCATCACCGACTCGGCCAACTCGGCCTCGGATTTGGCGCGCCTCTATCCGTCCGCTTTGGGCAAGACCGAGGTCGTGCCGCTTGCTGCCGCGGCGCATCTGTCACCGGCGAGCGAGCAGGAGGTCACCGAGTGGCGCCGTAACAACCGTGTTGAAGGCAAAGCCATCGGTTACCTCGGGACGATTCAGCCGCGCAAGCACCTCGACCTACTCGCTCGCGCGTTCCTTGCGGCCGCTGGCGAGCGGTCCTGGCAGCTTCTGCTGGCAGGCCGTCTGCGGCCGGGATATCGCCCGGATTGTCTGTCGTGGGCCGACGACCGCATTCGCTACCTCGGCGAGATTCCGCCGGGCGACGTTGCGCCGTTTCTAGGCGCGCTCTCGGCGATGGTCTCCCCTTCGGCTTACGAAGGCTTCGGCCTTACCTATCTCGAAGCGATGGCGGCGGGCTGCCCGGTGGTCGGCGTGGCCAACAGTTCGATTCCCGAAGTCGTCGGCGATGCCGGGATCCTCATTCGCCGGCTCGACGAGGCCGAACTGGCCGAGGCGATCGAAACCGTCGTAAACGACGTCGCCTTGGCCGCCGACCTGTCGCGCCGCGGCGTTGAGCGCGCGGCGCTGTTTTCTTGGGCCGAGACCGCGCGCCGCACGTACGGCATCTACCGGACGGTGCTCGGCGGGGACGGCGCGCCGTGAGCGAGTCGGTGCCGCAGCCGGCGGTCTTCGTCGTCGTCCTCAACTGGAACGGCAACGACGATACCTTTGCCTGTCTCGAGAGCCTCGAACGCATCGAGCAATCCGGCCTTCACATCGTCGTCGTCGACAACGGCTCGCGCAGCTCGCCGCGCGCGGCGATCGAGAAGCGCTGGCCCGAGGTCACCGTGATCGAGAACCAGCGCAATCTCGGTTACGCCGGCGGCAACAACGCCGGCATCCGCTACGCGCTCGACCAAGGCGCCGATTTCGTTTGGATCCTCAACAACGATGCGACCGTCGAGGCCGATACGCTCGGCCCTTTGCTCGCCTGCGCGCGCGATCACCCGCGGGCGGCGGCCGTCGGCGGCCGCGTGTTTCGCGACGGCGAGCACCGCAGGTTGTGGATGACCTGGGGCAGGGTCACCTGGCTACAATCGCTCATTCGTTTGGAAGGCCGCGACCGGCCGGATGCGCCGCGCTACCGCCGCACGCGTGAGGTTCGCTGGATTCCCGGCTGCTCGATCCTGTTTCGCGCCCGGGCGCTGCGCGAAGTCGGCGGCTTCGACGAGGAGTTCTTTGCCTATCACGAAGACGTCGACTGGGCCGCGCGCGCCCGCCGCGCCGGCTGGCCGGTCTGGTACGGCGGGGCCTCGAGCCCTGTCCAAC
>CAZJCO010000417.1:0-1960 GCA_964544375.1 uncultured Myxococcales bacterium | reverse complement strand
GCTGGTCGAGGGTTTCGGCAGGCTCGCGCGGGATCACCAGGGTGTGCCCGGTGCTGAGCGGCCCGATGTCGAGGAACGCGAGCACGTGCTCGTCGTCGTAGACCTTGTGGCACGGGATCTCGCCGCTGAGGATCTTGGTGAAAATCGTGTCGGCCATGAGGGGAGGCTACACCCATGCCGGCCTGCTGGGTCGCCGGGTTGCCGGTCGCGAAGTAGGTGAGCTTCTCGCTGGTCAGGTTGCGGTGAAGCAGCGCCCGTCGCCGCGGCGCCGACGACGTCGTGCCGCCGGACCCCACAGCGCCACGGGCAGCCCGCGGCTGTCGTACTGCGCCGTCGTGATCGTCGGCGCGGCCGCGTCGTCGCCGTGCGTGGTCGTCTTCGGCTGGCCCATCGCGTTGTAGGTCTGCTCGATGACGCGCGTGTCGCCGATCACCCCGGTCGTAAACGGGTTGGTCGCGCCGTCCCAGTACGGGTTGACGTGGAAGCTCAGCTCCGCGCGCCGCACCTGGCCCAGCGCCGTGTAGTCGTAGCGCGTCGTGCCGATCGGCATGTCCACGTAGCTCAGGTGACCGATCGCGTTGTGGGCCGACGTCGCCCCGGCGCCGTCGTAGTAATAGTGCGTGGTGCGCTCGCGGTTGGCGAACCGCACCTGCTCGGACAGCTCGAGGTCGCGCCAGTCGGCCCACCGCGAGGTCAGCCGGTCGAGCGCGTCGAAGGTCTGCGTCATCCCGTAGCCGCCGGGCGCGCCGTCGTCGTGCGGCGCCACCGCCGCCGTGAGGTTGCCGTTGCGATCGTACTCGTAGACCCACTGCCGCGCGCCGCGCCGGATCCTCGTGCGGCGGCCCGCCAGGTCGTGGTCCATGTGCGTGACGATGCCGTCCGCGTTGACCACGGTGCGCAGCTGGTCGTTGCCGTCGTAGTCGTAGGTCGTGACCGCCGGCCCGTCCGCCGCCTGCTCGATCACCGCGCGCAGCCGGCCGAACACGTCGTGGCGCGTCGTCACCGGCGCGGCCACGTCGCCGGCGCCCGCGGCCTCGTCGTCCACCACCTGCGTGCGCGTCGCGGTCAGCCCGTCGTACTGCGCGACCACGGGCGCACCCGCCGGCGGCACCACGCGCACCACGCGGCCGAGCGCGTCGTGCTCCCACGTCGCCGTCACCGTCGGCGAGGCGGCCTCGTCGTTCGGGTTGGGCGCCGTCATCGAGATCGCGTTGCCCGCGCCGTCGTAGGCGTAGGTCGACTCGGCCGGGCCCTCGTCGCCGTGCACCACCTGGCGCACCGTGCGGCCCAGCCCGTCGACGTAGGTGTCGGTCACGATCCAGCGGTCCTCGTCGAGCTCGATGCGCTGGCGCGTGCGCACCCGCGCCGGGATCTCGGCGTCGAAGTACTCGGCCGTGCCGACCAGCACCTCGTCGTAGCCGCCGCCCGCGTCGACGCGCACGTAGGTGCGCAGCGGCCGGCCGAGCCCGTCGCTGTCCACGCGGCCGCCGGGCCAGCTGCCGTCGGGCTGCTCGGGACCCTCGGTGACCCGCGCCGCGCCGGTCGCGAGGTCGACGTCGCTGTGCACGCTGTGGCCCAGCTCGTTGGTCGCGTACTCGGCGTAGAGCCGGCGGCTGTCGTATTGCAGGCGCGTCGCCAGGTCGGTGCCCGTCTGCTCGGGCTTTTGCACCGACAGCAGCACGGCGGTGGCCGGGTCGAAGGTGCGCGTGGTGGTGCCGTAGGTGTCCGCGTCGATCCAGCTCTTCGTGGTCGCCGGCAGGCCGCGCTCGTCGCGCGTCACCTGGACGCGGCCGATCAGCTCGACGGTGCCCCACGAGTCGCCGCCGCCGCCGCTGCGCGCCTCGTAGCGCCGCGCCTCGGTCGTCAGGATGTGGTAGGTGCGCGGGTGTCCGCGCCGCCGTCTTCCCGGCGGGCACGTATCTCATGGCCCGCCGCTTCGCCGTCGCCGTCGCCGACACCT
>CAZJCO010000416.1:0-1996 GCA_964544375.1 uncultured Myxococcales bacterium | reverse complement strand
CGCGCCGCTGCGCGCATCGGACGCAGCGTGCGCGGGTCGGGCGCGCGGGTCGTCTGCCTATCCTCGCCGGCGGCTCGGCCTGTCTCCGCCCGCGCGGCCGGCGACTTCCGACGAGCGCCTGCGGGTCGCGCGAGAAACCTTGGCCCGGCCGATTCGTGTGTGCGGTATGGTTGCCAACACCGGCGAGCCGGGAGGGGGCCCTTTCTGGGTGCGTATGGCCGACGGCTGCGCTCGCCGGCAGATCGTTGAAATCAGTCAGATCGATTCTCGCGACGGCGAACAGCGGGCGATTCTCCAGTCCTCGACCCACTTCAATCCGGTCGATCTGGTCTGCTCGATGCGAGATCACCGCGGGCAACCCTACCCACTGGACCGCTATCTCGACGAGGAGGCGTATCTCGTCGTCGAGAAAGACCACGACGGCCGGCGCTTACGCGCGATCGAGCGGCCGGGTTTGTGGAACGGTTCGATGGCAGAATGGATTACGGTCTTCGTCGAAGTACCGATCGAGACCTTCCATCCGGTCAAGCTGGTCAACGATCTCCTGCGACCGGCCCACCAACCGCCGGAGCGCTGAGCGAGATCAGCCTTTCCAACTGTAGCGGGTTGCCCGTCGCTGGCCGCTTCGCTCGATCTGGCCGGACTTCGTCTGGCGAGCGAGCGACTCACGGACCTGCGCGGCGGTGCCGCCGACGCTCGCCCGCACTTCTTCGGCCGAAGCCGTGCCTGCCTTCTCGACCGCGCCCGCGACCATCCGGTCGAGCCGCGCGCGCCCTTTGAGGGTACGCGTGTTGAACTTCTTGCCGGGGCCGCGTTTTCGCGCCGCCTTGTTCGCTTTGGCAGCGGGTTTGCGCGCGGGCGCCGTCTTGGCGCCGGCACTCGGCGAACCCCGCCGCACGGCCGCGGCGAGTTCGTCGAGACTGAGCGACCGCAGGTGGTCGAAATAGGGGGAGCTGGAGAGTTGGTCGAGAAACTTTCCAACCAAGGTCGAACCTGGTAGCCCCGCGAGGGTCTCTTTGAACGCCTGCCGAGAAGCGTCTTCGAAAGCTCGGTTTAAAGACGATAGAATCGGAGTGCCGCTTTTTGGGCTTTTCTTTGCGGTCGACTTCCGTACTTGTTTACGCCGTTTCTTCTTAGCCATTGTCGCTACCTAACACGGCGTATTCCGTAAAGCAATGTAGCTCCAAACCAACGGCGTAAAAATGCTCCACTCATTCGTATTTGCTAAAGAAATCCTGGGCGATCGTCTGTAGGTCTTGTATGGGTGCCAACGCCGTATCGGCGCCTTCCGGAAGCGCTTCGTAGACGCGTTTGAAATACTTCCTGTCCGAACGCGATTCGACGATGACCACCAAGCCGCGGTCGGCCGGCGTTCGAATCAAACGTCCGACCATTTGTTTGAGCCGTAGGAGCATACGCGGAAGGCTGTAGTCGTAAAAGCCGCTTCCACCGGCTTCTTCAATCAATGCCGTGCGGCGTTGGATCAGTGGGTCGCCGGGTACGTCGAAAGGATACTTCTCGATTACCACCGCGCGACACGCATCCCCCGGTACATCGACTCCCTGCCAAAAAGCCCGTGCTCCGAGCAGCACGGCATGGGGATTCTCCATGAAGGTACGTACCAAGTCGTGGGGATCGGCGTTGCCGGAGGAGGGAGCGATGATCGTAATGCCGTGCCGTGAGAGCTTGCGGTCTAGTAGGTCGGTAGCGCTCGCTAGACGCTCTCGACTCGTGAACAGCCCCATCGTGCTGCCGCCCAACTGTGTTGCCAGTGTCGCCAGTACTTCGACCGTGTTGTCGACCAGTTGATCTCGCGTCATGCGGTCACTGGCGAACACGACCCGAAGGTTGCGCTGGTAGTCGAAGGGGCTCGCGACGGTTTCTTCGAGCCGGTAGCGGCCGGGCGCGCGGCCCTTGAGGTCTTGCCGAACGCGCGGCGCGCCTGCGGCACGCGCGGCCCGCGCCGCACGCGGCGGTGCGCGACAGCGCCTTCGTC
>CAZJCO010000415.1:0-2022 GCA_964544375.1 uncultured Myxococcales bacterium | reverse complement strand
GACGTACTTGGGGACGTATTCGCGCGCAAGGCTTGGCATATGCCGCCTGCGAGCGGGGTTCCTCTAGACGTACGTCGGATCGAGTTCCGGTGCGTACTGGGCGATCCAGGCGCCGGCCAAGGCGTCAACTTCCGGCGCGTAACTGTCGGCCAGTTCGATGATCACGCCGTCCCGATAACGTGCGCGGCTATGACCTTCGAGTACGTAGTCGGGCGCGCCCTTCTTCGAATACGTGACTTTCCACGAGGCGGCGACCGAGTCTTCGGTAACCTCCGGAGGAGAAGTGATCTCGACGACTCGACCGTCCAGTCGGCGGTCGAAACCGTCGATGGATTTCTTGAGGCCGGCAAGAATCGCGTCGCGTCCTTCGATACGGCAGGCCATGGCGCCACCAATGACTTCGTAGACGGCATCCTCGGCGAAATACTGCGTGAGCCGCGACCAGTCGTCATCGACGAAAGTTTCTTCGAACGCGGCGGCGTAGGCCATGAACGACTCTAGTGTTCCCATGACGGGCAGCCTGTACCGAGCGCGCAGAAGAGGCAATCCGCGTCGCTCCAGAGGATGGAATGTGCCTGTGACGCTCGTCGAATCACGCGCTTAGTCGAGAATCTCGAGCACGCGCTCCGACGGACGGGCGACGACGGCGCGTTTGCCTCGGACCACGACGGGACGCTGCATCAGCTTCGGGTGGTCGAGCAGAAGCGTGACGACCTGTTCCTTGCTTCGGTAGGCGGCGGCATCGCCTCCGAGTTCTTTGAAATGTTTGTCCTTGCGCACGAGATCGTCCGGTTCATCGGGCAGCAGATCGATCAGTCGTTCGAGCGTCTCTCGGTCGAGAGGCGTCTTCAAGTACTCGATGACGTCGCACGCGACGTCGCGCTCGCGCAGGATCTCCAGCACGCCGCGCGACTTTCCTCAACCGGGGTTGTGGTAGACGGTAAGCTTTTCCATGCGCCATGGTTAGCCGGCGCGATCCTTGCGAGCAAACGACCGGCGCGAACGACGCTAAGCGTCGTATCGGTGGATGACCAGCTCCGCAAAGTCGCGCAATTGTCGCTCCGGATCATCCGTCGGCTGAATCGCGTACTGTGACAGACCGGCCGCTTCGAGGGCGCGAATCCGTTCGATTAGTTCGTCGGGCTCGGCGATGTTGGCGACCAGCTCGGCCATCGCCGGAGTGACGAAGTTGCGTTCGTCGTCGCGTGCATACACCAGATGGCCTTTGTGCAACACCAGATGCCGGCTCTTGGCAGGAAGTGTCGCGGCGTAGGCCTTGTATCGTTCGATGTCAGGCTCGACGTCGGCTGAGATCGGAATCGGTGCGCTGCCCCACTCGACGATGAAATGGTAGGCGTTGGTCACGAACGATTCGACCGACTTGAGTACGCGAGGACTCGAACTGGTCTCTCCGGGCGCTAGCACAGCGGTTGGATAGATACCTTTGGCTGGCACGTCTTCGAGGCGACGGCCGGCTTGTGCCGCCGCTTGACCGACCGCGTCGCGGAAGGCGCCCAGCAACTCGGGCGACAGGCCCCACACCATGTGACCGTCGCACTCGGCGCCGCATAGGGCGATGCCCTTGGGTGCAAAAGCGCTGAGGGTGATCGGGATGCGGTCGCGTAGGTTGATGAAGCCGCCGTCCGGATGAAGAAAGCGCACGGGAGTTTCTTTGCCTTCCGCGCGCAGGGTGGCGGTCTTACCGTCGAGCAACATTCGGATCAGCCGAATGTCGTCACGCAACTTGCTGAACTTGACCGGGCCAAGTCCCATCGTCAGTCGTGCGGTATTGCCCGCGCCGATCCCCAGCTCTACTCGTCCCGGCGCCAACTCGTTGATGGTAGCGATCGAGTGGGCGATCGTCGGAGCCATCCGTGTACTGGGAATCGCCACACCGGTGCCGAGACGGATGCGCGACGTGCGATCGGCAGCCAGCGCCATCGTCGCGTAGACGTCGGAATAGACCATCTGGGAATCGTAGAACCAGGCTTGGCGGTAGCCGAGCTGCTCGGCCAGCCGAAC
>CAZJCO010000414.1:0-2033 GCA_964544375.1 uncultured Myxococcales bacterium | reverse complement strand
CGCGCCGCGGCCGCCGGCCCGGTTTTCGACTTTTTTTTCTGTCCGCCCGCGGGCCGCCCCCCCGTGTCGTCTCGCCGAGCCGCGTCACCGCGATCGAGTTGCCGCTCGGCCGCGACTTCGAGCTCAGCCGGAACGGGAGCCGCCGCTGCCGCAAGCCGTGCCATAACCGGCGTCCTTCCCGATTCCGCGATTTTCGACTCTGGCCGCACCAACGGCACCGCGTCCGCCCTTGCCGAAGCAGGTTTCGGCATCGACTTCGCCTCGGCTTTGCTCGCGATGGACGGCAGGGGTTTCTCCGTCAGGCTCTTCTCTGTCTCGGCGGCCTCGACGATCGTGTCTGCATCATGATAGAGCCGCGCTGCGGTCGAGCGGGCGATGATCTGGGCACGGCGGATCGAAGCTTTGAGCGCCTCGCTTTCCGTAACCGGCGCCAGCAGCTCGCCAGGGGCACGTTTGGTCGCAGCATCCTTGTCCACGTCGGGTAACGCTGCGACCGCTTCTGCGGTCAGATTGGAATCGGCCACCGCATCCAGGGCTACGGCGTCGTCCGGCAGCGCTTGGGCTTCGGGCGCGGCGGTCTTGCCTACCGCTGGTGTGGCGCCCGGCACCACCCGCGAAACCGTGTCCCGAGATTGCGCCCCGAGCATCGCCGTCCGAGGCTGCCGCACGCCAGAGGCAGCGCCGACATCCGCACTGCTGACTGCTCGCCTCTGCTCATCCGGCTCCGATACGGGCCCGCCGGAGAACCAGCGCAAAGCCGGCAGCAGCAGCACCACCACCACGACCATGGCGCTGGCGTATCGCAACCAAGGCCGAGCAAACATCTGCTTCACCGCGGCGACGAAAGCGCTGACTCGGCCTGCCCCTTCCAGATCGCGCACCGCCTCGGCCGCGACGCGATAAGAAATACGCTTCTTTCCCTCGGCAAACGCGATCATCATCGCGTTGTCACAGATCACGTTGACGACGCGCGGAATTCCTTTCGACACGCGCCAGATCCTGTGTAGCGCGGCTTGCGTGAAGAGGTCGTCGCGAGCAGACCCCGCGCTCTTCAATCGTGTCTCCACGTAGGCCGCAATTTCGCCGGCACCCATCGCTCGCAGTGTCGCGCGGACGGCAACCCGCTGACGCAACTGCCGCAGCCCCGGCCGTCGGAGCTTCTCTTCGAGCTCGGGCTGACCGGCGAGAAGAATCTGCAGGATCTTTTCCTTGGAGGTTTCCAGGTTCGAAAGCAGGCGAAGCTCCTCGAGCACGCCGTCGCTCAGCGTTTGTGCCTCGTCGATCATGACGACCACGTTGCGTCCGCCGGTCAACTGCTCGAGCAAGTATTCGTTGAGCCGCTCGAGCATGTGCAACCGCCGGCGGCCATCCACGGTGACCCCTAGTTCGCTGCAGATAAACTCGAGGAGTTCATCAAAACTGACACCGGGGTTGAAGACGAAAACGACCTGCGTCGTTCCCTCTATCTCGTCGACCAAACGCTTGAGCAGGGTAGTTTTTCCCGTGCCGGCCTCGCCGATCAGCGTGAGAAATCCTTTCCTCGCCTTGAGACCATGGAGAATCGAGGCCAGCGCCTCTCGCGTCGACTCGTTGACGTAGTGGAATTTCGGGTCTGGCGTCAGATTGAACGGAGTCTCCGCCAGGTGGTAAAAGTGAGCGTACATCTTACTTCTGTCCTCGCCCGATGACCTTTCCGCGCTTTCTCCGCCGCGTCCTCAGGCCTTTGCCCGCTCGCGGAAATCATCGCGCTTGAGCTGGTGCAATTTCATCTTGCGATGTAGCGTCGCGGCATCGATCATCGCGTGCGCCGCTGTCGCAGAGATTCCGCCGCGATTCCTCCGCAGGACCGCGCTCAAGTACTCGCATTCAGCCCGTCGCAAGAATTCTTTCAGCGGCAGCTCGTAGTTCTTGAAACGCGCAGCGCCCGACGAATGATTTCCCGAGGCCGCCCCGGGAAGATCTACGTCGCGGACGGTCGGACCGTTGGTTTTGAGAACCGCGCGCTCGACCACGTTGCCAAGTTCACGAACGTT
>CAZJCO010000413.1:0-2043 GCA_964544375.1 uncultured Myxococcales bacterium | reverse complement strand
TCGGCCAACCGAGCCACGTCACCGAGGGGGCTGAGGACCGTGAGCCGCATTCCGAGCCGCCCCTTCTTCATCTGCGCCGGGATCACGCTTACGTCGAGCGCGCCGGCCGCGCGGATGCGCTCGCAAGCAAAGGCCAGCGCTTCGGGGGTCATGTCATCGATGTCGGTCTCGATGACGAAGACCTGCTCGTCGTCACCGGCGGCGGCCTCTCCGACGAGCACGCGAAGCAGGTTCGGCCGGTCCGGCATGCGACGCGTGCCCGCACCGGCGCCGACTCCTTCGAGCCGCATCGCCGGCCGGCCCGGCAGCGCCAGTGCCTTGAGAATCGCCGCGCCCGTTGGAGTGACCGTTTCGCCCTCGCCATCGGCGGTTACCACGTCAAAGCCTTCGAGCAGTAGGACCGTCGCCGGCGCCGGCAGCGGCAGGCGCCCATGGGCGGTGGCAACGGTCCCCGTACCCAACGGCAGCGGGCCGGCAAAGCAGCCCTCGATGCCCAAGGCATCGAGGCACCAGGCCGTCGCAACGATGTCGACGATCGAATCGATCGCGCCGACTTCGTGAAAGCGCACCTCGTCGGGTTCGATTCCGTGAACCTTGGCTTCGGCCTCGGCGAGTACGCGGAAGATCCGCTGGCTTTGGCGGGCGACCTGCGGCGCCAAGCCGCGCTCGGCCGCACGGTCGATCAAGTCGCGGATCGTCGCCCAGTCTCTCGACGGGGCAGCGCTGCCATCGAGAACGACGTGAAACGACATCGCCTCGACGGCGCCCGCGCGCACCGGCTCGCAGGCAACGTGGAAACCGTCGACGCCGAGGCATGCCAGCCCGCCGCCGAGGGCGGTCGCATCGACCCCCCGGCTGCGTCCAAGATCGAGCAATGCGGCCACGGTCATGTCGCCGCTAATGCCCGCTGGAGTGTCGAAGTACGCGATTTTCATGATCTTTGCCGCCCGGGGCGCACCTTTACAGCGAACCCATGTGATGCTAGCATTCCTTGTTCGGCGTGCCCAGGTGGCCGCCATGGCAAGCCGTGGCCTACTTTTCGAAAGAGCAGTTGGCGATGTTCGAGCGACTCTTGAACACGCAGAAGAAGGAGTTGCTGCAGGAGGTCGGACGCACCGTCGACGAGATGACCGGCAAGGAAGAGACCTTTGCCGACCCGACGGATCGGGCTAGCTGGGAGGCCCAGGCCAGTCGCGACCTGCGGATCCGCGACCGAGAGCGCAAGCTGGTCGACAAGATCGACCAGGCGCTCGAGCGCATCGCCGACGGCACCTTCGGCGAGTGCGACGAATGCGGCGAGATGATCACCGTCGGGCGGCTCAAGGCGCGGCCCGTCACCACCCTGTGCATCAACTGCAAGTCCGAGCAGGAAGCCGAGGAGGTCAAGCCGAACCACCGCCGCTGATGGCGGCGCGATACCAACCGGGAATGGGGCAGTAGCTCAGTTGGGAGAGCACCACGTTCGCAACGTGGGGGTCGGGGGTTCGAATCCCCTCTGCTCCACACTCCAGTCTGGCGGGACCGGAGACTCCGGTCCCGCCACCTATCCCCACCGACATTCCGCGACGTTAGTGCGCAATGCGCGTAGAAAGTCTCGGACAGATAGTTCCGTTGGCCAAGCGAGCACTTTCTTCACGGCCTTGAACGTTGCTTCCTCGCGGATACCTTCCTCTTCGAGGAACTGATCCAAGGACGATCCACGATGAGGGTTGATCTTTTTTCTCTTCAGCTCGTTGTCTCCACTTGCCGCTTACGCTTGCGAGCCAGTTTGAGGTCGCTGTCCGGCGTCTTTTGCGTCTTCTTGATGAAAGCGTGTGACCGGTCTGCCTTGGGCAGCTCCAGGAGCCACTCCCGTATAGGTTCCGAGCCGGAGTCCGTCCGGAAGAAGACCAACGGCACGCGCTTTTCGCGGCCCGGCAACCTTGGCCCTGAGAGGAGCCGTACCGGTGCTGTACTACATGGCCTACCGGTCACCGCCTGCCGGCCGTCAGCTGAGCTTCGATGCGTTCGGCGAGACGGCGCGGGCCCTCCTCGTCGGGCGAC
>CAZJCO010000412.1:0-2043 GCA_964544375.1 uncultured Myxococcales bacterium | reverse complement strand
GCCGACTGCGCCGGCGCGGCGGGCGGCGAGTGCGTGCGTTTCTTCGGCCCGCCGCTGGGACTGTCGGCCGGCGGCACGCCGGCCTGCGTGACCTCGGTGTTCGCCTCGCCGATCACCGGCACCGCCGACTCCAAGACCGGCGAGGGCGTGGCCAGCAGCTTCCTGCGCTCGCGCGTGCACCTGGGGATCACGCGCGACAAGCCCTGCCCGCGCTGCGGCGCGCCGAGCGCCAGCCCGCAGGTAGGCGACAGCTTCACCTGCGACGGCGGCCCGAACAACGGCAATAGCTGCACGGTGCACGCGGTCAGCCCGGACTTTGGCGGCGCATCGAGCGATTGTCCGCCCGACGTGACGGCCAACGTCTCGGGCGGCGGACTGGCGATTCGTTTCAGCGAGGTCTCGACGCGGACCGTCTCGGCGCAGGCCAACATTCCCTGCGGCGGCCAGAACGGGGGCCTGTTCCCGGGACCGGGCGGCGGATTCTGTATCGACGACTTCTCGGGTTGTTCGACCAACGCCGACTGCACGCGCTGCAAGGCGGACCCGACGACGACGTGTTCGAGCAATGCCGACTGCGCTTCGGGCGACGAGTGCGCGGCGGCGCCGGATCAGCCGGTCACCTGCGGCATGTACTGTCACTGCGGCTACTGCGCGGGCGATCCGGACCAGCCTTGCTTCAGCAACGACGACTGCACGGCGCCGGACACCTGTGATCCGGGCGACGGGGCGGTGGTGCTGCAGCAGGCATCGGCCAACGCGTGCAAGAATCTGGTTTGCGGCATGGCGAATCCGGAAGAGTGCTGCGGGCCGGACACGCCCAATGCGTGCATTGCCAACGACCCGACGAACCAAGTGGGCGAATGCTCGCTGGCGAGCTACGAGAACTGCACGAGCAACACCGACTGCGCGGCGGGGCAGGGGGTCTGTCAGTTCAAGAACAACCCGTGTTTCGACAACGTGATCTCGCGCTCGGGCGTGGCCTCGCCTCTGGACAGCCACTGCGTGGACGACCCCGCGGTGGGGGTATGCACGACGAACGCCGACTGCGGGGTAGGCGCCTGCGAAGTCGATACGTCGGAGCCGACGGCGGTGGCGCTGTTCTGCATTCCGCCGACGAGCGCGCCGTCGATCAACAACGCGGGCGGGATTCCGGGACCTGGAGCGATTCAGTTCCAGAGCGTGATCTTCGCCTGCCGCTGCGGCGACGCCGTCATTGGCTGCGACGAGCAGTGCGACGACGGCAACCTCACCAACGGCGACGGCTGCGATCAGGCCTGTCGCACGGAGTAGACCGTCGGGGCGGTGAATATCCGCCTGCGGCGATCACGAAGGAGGCCCGGCCGGCGACCCCGGCCGGGCCTTTTCGTCTCGCGTTGCGATCCGAAACCCGGTCACCTATAACGGATTAAAAGACCTAAAACGGACAAGCATCATGCAAGTCAAGACACGAAGCCATCGAGTAATCATAACACTGTGTGCCGTCGTGCTGGTGATCGCCGGGTGCGCCAAGAAGGAACAGCCGGTCGAAGTCGTCCTTTCTCTTACGGGCAAAGCACGATCGATTCGCAAGGCGACGGTTGTCGTCGACTACTCACAGGCCTCCGCTCGACCGGTCCTGCGCGGCGACACGGTTTCCTGCACCTCGATCCTGCCAGGCGTGCAAGGCGAGTTTGCCGACGACGGAAGCGGCCACTTGACGGTAGATCTTTCGGCTCCCGCCGGGATGTCGGTGCCGACCGACTTTGCCGTCTGCCGAATGACGCCGGAAGCTCCGGGAATCTCGAGCAAGACGATCGGCAAGCGCCTCCGCGTTCGCCTGGCCCAAGCACTCGACGCCGGCGGAAAGCCCCTGGAGGAAAAGGCGCTGGCAAAGGCCACACGCGGATCGCACCGGCCAGCCGGAAGCGGGGCTGCCGCAACACGGCCTGAAGCCGCCGGCAGCACTGCCGGCGTAACCCCGCCCGCAGCAAGCGGCGGCCCGGCCGAGCTCGCAGGCACGCGCTCCGCAGCGGCCCGCCGCGGCGCCCGCGGCGTGCCCGCTCG
>CAZJCO010000411.1:0-2062 GCA_964544375.1 uncultured Myxococcales bacterium | reverse complement strand
CTCGCTGCGTGCATCAATCTCGTAGCTGCCTGGAAGAACGCCGGCGAACACAAATGCCCCCTCGCTATTCGTAGTCTCCACGTAGCGAGGCCGTCGGAGTTCGACGAGCGCACTCCCAACAGGGCGGCCATCTCTCACGACCCGACCGCGAACACTGCCAGCAGGCTTGGGAGCGACCTCCACCAACAGGCCATGAACCTCAGGGCCTCTGACCTCGACGGCCTTTGGCGACAGAATGTCGTAGCGACTTGCACGGAGTTCGATCTCACCTTGCGGAACGCGCTGCAGCGTGAAGGTGCCATCGGCTTGAGAGAACGCAATACTCGATGCCTCGCCGAGCCCCGCGTGAGCCTGCAGACGCACACCGGAAACCGGCCCGGACCGATCCTCGACTCGACCCGACAAAGTCGACCTAGCGACGAGTTCGAGCTCGCCGGCCTCACTGACCTTCGCCGCCCATACGACCACGGTCTCGACGTTGATCGCCGAAGCATCTGCGGCATACGCGCTTACTGTGTGCCGCCCGGGCACGATGTCACCAATCTGAAAGAGGCCATCCGCGCCACTCCGACCAAGGTATCGGCCGCCGTCCACCATGACGATGGCATTCGCGACTGGTGCTCGATCTCCCGAGCGAACAACACGTCCGACGACTACCCCACCCGGCACCAAAACGACGTCGAGTCTCGTCTTCCCTGATCCCACCGCGCGAAACCGCCGCGGCGCGTACCCAGCGGCGTCCACTCTTATGGCCCCGTCCTTGCGCGAGGCGCAGACCACGTAGTTTCCCCCTTCATCACTGCGAACGCTTCCACCGCGACGCCAGTGACGTGTCCGAATCTCGGCGCCAGCGACCGGTCCTCCCCCCGCATCGTAGAGTAAGCGCCCGGGGATTCCCACCCCGGGGCGTGATCACCGACGCGGGCGATCACGCCGGGAAGGTCGCCGGCGGACTCGCGGCGGCGGCGTAGGCTACGCGTCGAGGTCGGTCGGCGTCGAGCGGGCAGCGGCCGGCTCGTGCAGGACGGCCCAGCGGTGAGGCATCAGCTCGTCGAGCCGCGACTGAGGCCAGCCGTCGTCGAGCTTCTGCAGCACGTCGCTCAGGTACAGCCAGGGCTCGAGGTCGTGTAGGACCGCCGACTCGATCGCGGAGTTGATCACCGCGGTGCGGCGCGCGCCGTCGTCCGAGCCAGCGAATAGCCAATTGCGGCGCCCGAGGGCGAGGCCGCGCAACGAGCGTTCGGCGCCGCCGTTGTCGATCTCGAGGGCGCCATCCTCGAGGAAACGGTTGAGCGCCTTCCACTGGTTGTTCGCGTACGTGATCGCGCGCCCCAGCGGGCTCTTGGGCGGCTCGTTGGGCTTGTGCTCGAGGATCCACACCCCGAGCTCGGTCATCAGCGGCGCCGAGTGCCGCTGGCGACGAGTCAGCCGCGCGCCGGCGTCATCGCCGGCCTTGCGGGCGTCGGCTTCGACCCGGTACAGCTGGCGAATCAGCTCGAGCGGTTCGGCCGCGCGAAGGTCGCCGGCGTCGAACGCTTTGATCCAGTAGCGGCGCGCGTGCATCATGCAGCCGACCTCGTACAGCTCCGGCGAGCCGCGCGCGAAGATGTGGTCGAAGCCGCCGTAGCCATCTGCTTGCAGCCAGCCTTTGCGCTCGGCGAGCAACGCGCCGGGCCCCTCTTTCTCCCACGTCGGCGTGTAGGCGTACGCGACGTACAGCCCGTCGCCGACGAAGGTCCAGATGTGCCCCTTCTTGACCCGGTTCTTGCGCTGGCGCTTGCGCTTGCCGCCGCCGGCGTCGCCCAGCACCAGGATTCCGGTGTCGTCGGTTTGCACGACATGCGCCTTCATTACGTGCGCCATGATGCGCGCCCACAGCGGTTCGAGCGCGTCGGCCGCAGCCTTGACCCAACCGCCCATCGTGTTCGGTGACACCGTCACGCCCGCCCGCGCGAAGATCTTCGCCTGGCGATTCAGCGGCAGGTGATCGCGAAACTTGTTGATCAGCACCTGCGCCAGCAGACCGCATCGCGCCAGCCCGCCGCACACGTGCCGCTTCGGC
>CAZJCO010000410.1:0-2067 GCA_964544375.1 uncultured Myxococcales bacterium | reverse complement strand
CCCTCGGCGAGCGCCGAGTTCCCGGCTGCGCGCAGTCCGGCACCCAATGGCACCAGCAACCAGTCCGCGTACTGACCCAGTGATCCATAGAAACTGGTCTCGATCATCTTCAGCGTCGAGTCCCTACCAGAGAGGCCACGGCACAACCGGCACAACGTGTTCACCAGTTTGCAATAGGTCTCGTCCAATCCGGGCGGTATCTCGCGATTCACGATAAATGACGTGATGCCGCGGTCGACGAAGTCGATCAATTGCTCCGCCGCCCGCCGCGCGGCGTTCTCGTTCGCTTCGATGGTGCTCGCGCCCAGGTGCGGCATGACGATATCCGCAAGGTCCGCAATCGGCTTGCTGCCGGCCTCGTCCCTTGGATAGACATCGTTCAGCAATCGAATACCCTTCTCCGCGCGCGCCGTGCGCATAGCGTCCTCGTTGATCAATCCCGCACGCGCGCAGTTGATCAGGGTCGCGCCCGGCTTCATGGCCGCAAACAACTCGTCGCCGATCAACCCACGCGTCTCATCGTTCTCGGGAATGTGCAAGGTGACGTAATCCGCCTCGCCGAACAAGCGCTCGAGATCCACCAATTCGATATCGAGTTGCTCGGCCCGGATGGGCGAGAGAACGGGGTCGGTCCCGAGCAGCCGCACGTCAAACCCGGATAAGCGACGGGCCAGTGTCTGCCCGATATTGCCGAGACCAACAATTCCGACGGTCTTCTCCGCGAGTTCGCGCCCCATCAAGTCCTTCTTCTCCCAGCGCCCGGCACGTACCGATGCGTCCGCGGCAATGATATTGCGCGCGTCGGCAAGAATCATGGCGATGACTTCCTCGGCAACGGCATTGGCGTTCGCCGCCGGCGTATTCATGACGTCCACGCCGCGCGAACGGGCATGAACCGTATCGATCGTATTGTAGCCCGATCCGGCGCGCACGATGACGCGCAAATCGGGAAGCGCGTCGATGATCTCGTTTGTCACCGCCTCGCTGCGCACGATCAACGCCTGGCTATCCGGATGGCGCGCGACACGTTCGCTGATATCGCCGTCCGTCGCCACTGCAACCTCGTAGCTGCCGCTGCTCTCGAGCAGATCCTGGGCTGCGTTGTTCAAGCGCGTCGCAATAAGTACCTTATACATAATAAATGACCCGTTTTAATGGCTCGCGATGCGGCATCTCCGCATTGAGCCAATCCGCTCCAGCCTAGTTTGTCTCGTTTGCCAGATCAAGCCCACGGTGGCGGAACCTCGTGAGTTTGGCTTGACCGCTCCCAAGACCCTCTAATACGTTTGGAAGCATGCATCGCACGGCCTATCTTCGCGGCGTTTGGACTATCCTGCTTCTGAGTGGCGGCGTTCTCGCGCAGGAGTTTAACGAGACCGGCCTCGACCAACGGATGCCGACCACGACGGCACGCAAGTCGCCGGGTTTTCGCTATCGCACGGCCATGTCGACGCCGGCCGAACAGTACGCACACGCCGAACGACTGCGCAATCAGGGCAAAACGCGCAAGGCCCTCAAGGCGTTCCGCGCCCTGGTGCACAATTGTCTAGATAGCGACTGCGCGCCGCGCTCTCGACTTGCAGCGACGCATCCACCGTGAGCCGCATTTCCTCGAGTTTCTTCTCGTTGCTCGACTGCAACTGGGTCAGCTGCGTCGACTGGGTCGCCGCCATGGCCTTGATCGTCGTGACCATGGACTCGGAGGCCTGGCCGAGACTCCTGGAAACCTCCTCGCGGAGCTCCTTAGCGGAGGATTCACGCGATGTACGAGCCCGCTCGAACTCATCCCGCATCCGACGCTCGAACTCTGCCGTGTCGGCCGTGGCGGTCACTTCGGGGGCAACGACACCACGGCGCCACAACAGGACCAGATTGGCCAGAGCCAACAGGACAAGAATGACGACGAGCACGATCAGCGTTTGGAGCATGGGCGGCGTGGTGGGAACCACCTATCCCTTCGGGAACAGCGTACCCGCTGGCCCGAGGGCGCGCCAATCACAAATCGGCATCTCCGGCGGCGGCGACGCCCCGCGAACCCGATCGCCACACGTGAGATACACATTCGAT
>CAZJCO010000409.1:0-2068 GCA_964544375.1 uncultured Myxococcales bacterium | reverse complement strand
ACATTCCCAGGACTTGCAATCCTTTTCACGGTCCTTGCAATCAACCTGATGGGTAGTCTGCACCACAAAGTCCTCATGACGGCTTCGGTACTTCGTACGCTCGAGGTCGAGTTCGACCACGCTGACGCGTATCCTCTGTTCGATCCTTCGATTGGGTTAGGAATCGGCAACTTGGCGGTTCTCGCCTACTCCGGTCCCGAACGAGTGCTCGACAAGAGGGTACTCGACGGAATGAAAATTCATTGGATGGTTCGCCGTCAAGTAGAACAAATCCCGGGCCGCCGTTTCGTTTTCCGCCAAGGAACACCATCCATGGTACTTACCGACAGCCACAACCCGATCGATGTGTACGACGCCTGGCTGCGTGAGCAGATTCGCCGCAACGTTTTGGCATCGACTCCCTGGTCGATCCTCCTGCAATCGCCCTAATTGGGAGGCTCGCTCGCTTCGGCGTCAACGGTCAGATTGCAACGCGGCGGACGTTTAGCGTGTCGGAGCATCCGCTTGAGCAGCGTCGCGGCTCGCCCGCGCCTCGGCCTTGCCGCTCAAACGCCGGAACGAGAACGTGCGAGCAAGCTCATCCGAAGCTGCCGGCTTTCCAGCGACCTCGACGTAGGGATAGATGAAGTAATTGAGCAACGGGCCGTTTTGCGCCGGCTCGAGCAACAGATCGCGACCGACGGTGAATTCGATGCGATCGTTGGGGAGGGTCCCGAAGTAGGCATCGCTCTTTCCCGCCTTGCTCGCTTCGCTCGCGTCGAGCGGACGCCAACCTCGCTGCTCCTCGAAGTACTCGGCCCAACAGTGGTAACCGCCGATACTCCCCTCGACCTCGTCGCGCGGAATCGGGAAACCGATTACAAAACGCGCGGGGATGTTCCGCGAGCGCGCCATACCGATGAAGAGCGAGTGAAAATCCGTGCAGTTCCCGCGTTTGTTGTCGCAGGCCCATACGGCGTCTCCCCGCCCCCAACCGGAACCTTGTTTGTTGTATCGCAGGTTCGTGACGACGTAATCGTAGAAAGCGCGAGCCTTGGCCGCCGTTGTCGGCTTTTCGGCGCCGTGCTGCTCGGCCGCCTGACCGATGATCCCGCCGAGCGGAATCATCCGCGCCGGATATAGGTAGCGCTGCGGATCCTCCGGACTGTTCGGCTCGATTTCGCTTGCCGGAATGCCGTGAGATGGCGATCTCTCGACCGTGAACCGCATGGACAGTGGCCCTTTCGGACGCCCGCGGCCTTCGAGGTAAAGCATGCGGTTTCCCAAACGATCGCGCCCCAAGGTGTAGGGCCAGGGCGCTTCGATCGTGGCCGAAAGCACCGTTTGGTCGGGACGCTCGGCAGCATACGGAACCCACACGCGAACGCGGTCATCGGCATTAGCAGCCAGTCGAGAAAAATCCACGCGATAAGAAAACTCATAGCGCGCACTGCTGCCCCAGGCATCGTCGGAAGCGGCGCGGACTCTGGCACCGGCAGCGACCGCAATCGCGACGACTACGGCCACCGCGAGCGCGCGGCGGATCTTGTCTGTATTGTTCATAGGAAATCCCATTGGTTGTCCTCTTTTCGGGCCGCGCGCTGGGCGGGCCGCTACGATCATCGCAAAGGGTCGAGCACGGCGTGCTCAAATCGATGTTTTCGCTGCGGTGTTTCGGTCGGCTAGCGACGAATCGACACGCGATCGCGTTAGGGCGTTCAAGTAAAACCGGCGGCAAAGCGTCGGTTGGCAAGAGGCGAGTCCTCGATCGGGAGACGCGGAGACGACATCGCGAGACTGCCTAATCGGCGGTCCCGGTGAAGTCAAACTTGCAGCGTCCCCGGCGGGGCGCAGCTCTCGCGAGCCGTGCCCCCGCCTGATCAGACAGCTTAGCGACACGAATGGGCGCTTGCTGACAGAGCGTGGCGAGCTGTCGCTGGAGTTGGACTCCGGACGCACCGTCGCCGTCTCCGACAGCCCGATGGTCTTTCGGCTCGGTGCGGGCGCGGACGGCGTTGGAGCTGGCGGACGTCGTACTATGTACCGACTCAGTCTTATCGATACTTCGGCGGAGCTCAGCACAAGCGGC
>CAZJCO010000408.1:0-2084 GCA_964544375.1 uncultured Myxococcales bacterium | reverse complement strand
ACCCTCAGAGGGAATTGGCGGCCACGACGCAATGTGGTTTGTCGCCCGCGACCTCCTCCTCCGTCCCGCACGACACCCCGACCTCGCCACGCCGATCGCCCCCATTTGGTTCACCAAGAGCCTGCCTAGCCGTATCGGTACGCTGCTGGACCTGACTCTCAAGGGGCTGGAGAAAGTTCTTTACTACGAAAGCTATATCGTCATCGATCCGGGCGATACCGATCTCGAAGACAACACGCTGTTGTCGGAGCACGAATACCGGGCCAAGGTTCAGGAATGCGGTCCCGGATCCTTCGAGGCTGGGATGGGCGCCGAAGCCGTCCGCAAGATTCTCGAGGCGATGGACATCGAGGATCTCGCCGAGGAACTCCGTATTGCTCTGGGGGACACCAAGAGTGAAGCTAAGCGCAAGAAGCTGATCAAGCGGATGAAAGTCGTTCGGGCGTTCCAGCGCTCGTCGGCGCGGCCGGAGTGGATGCTGCTGCAGGTGATCCCGGTGATCCCGCCGGACCTGCGACCCCTGGTGCCGCTCGACGGCGGACGCTTTGCGACGTCGGATTTGAACGACCTCTATCGCCGTGTGATCAATCGTAACAACCGCCTCAAACGGCTGATCGAACTCAACGCTCCCGACATCATTGTGCGTAACGAGAAGCGCATGCTGCAAGAGGCCGTCGACGCGCTGTTCGACAACGGCCGCCGCGGCCGGCCGATTTCGGGAGCGAACAAGCGACCGCTCAAGTCACTCAGCGACATGCTCAAGGGCAAGACCGGCCGCTTTCGGCAGAACCTGCTCGGCAAGCGCGTCGATTACTCGGGACGTTCCGTGATTGTGGTCGGCCCGGGGCTTCGTCTGCATCAGTGTGGGCTTCCCAAGAAGATGGCGCTCGAGTTGTTCAAGCCCTTTATCTACGGACGCCTCGAAGAGCGCGGACTGGTAACGACGATCAAGAGCGCCAAGAAACTGGTCGAGAAAGAGCGCCCGGAGGTCTGGGACATCCTCGACGAGGTGATCCGCGAGCATCCCGTGCTGCTCAACCGCGCTCCTACGCTTCACCGCTTGGGAATCCAAGCTTTCGAACCGGTGCTGATCGAAGGCAAGGCGATCCAGCTTCACCCGCTCGTCTGTGCGGCTTACAACGCGGACTTTGACGGCGATCAAATGGCGGTGCACGTGCCGCTTTCGGTCGAGGCGCAGGTCGAAGCCCGCGTTCTGATGATGTCGACGAACAACATCCTCTCGCCGGCCAACGGCAAGCCGATTATTGTGCCGACGCAGGACGTCGTACTCGGCCTGTACTACATGACCCGCCAACGCAGCGGCTGCCTCGGCGAAGGCAAGATATTCGCCAGCCTCGACGAGGTACGCGCGGCTTACGATCAGGGGGTTGCCGAGTTGAACGCGTCGATCACGGTCCGTCACGCGGGCGCGCGAATCGAGACGACGGTCGGCCGTGCCCTGCTCTACGACATCGTCCCGGACAACGTCGACTTTTCGGCAGTCAATCGTGTGATGAACAAGCGCGCCTTGGGCGAGCTAGTCGACGTGGCGTACCGTGAGTGCGGCAACAAAGCCTGCGTTATCCTGGCCGATCGGCTCAAGGATTTAGGCTTTACGATGGCGACCAGAGCCGGCATTTCGATCGGCATCAAGGACATGCGCGTTCCGGACGGTAAGGGCGAACTGCTGACCAAGGCGGGCGATGACGTACGCGAGATCCAGCAACAGTACGAGGCCGGATTCATCACCAACGGTGAGCGTTACAACAAGGTCGTCGACATCTGGGCTGGAGTTACCGACCGGATCGCGGACCGCATGATGAGCGGCATGGCCGCAGAAGTGACGGCGCAGGACGGGGGAGGCGCGCGACAGATCTTCAATCCGATCTTCATGATGGCCGACTCGGGTGCGCGCGGTAGCGCTCAGCAGATGAGGCAGTTAGCCGGTATGCGCGGGCTGATGGCAAAACCTTCCGGCGAGATCATCGAGACTCCAATCACGGCGAACTTCCGAGAAGGGTTGAACGTGCTGCAGTACTTCATCTCCACCCATGGCGCCCGCAAGGGTTTGGCCGATACGGCGC
>CAZJCO010000407.1:0-2103 GCA_964544375.1 uncultured Myxococcales bacterium | reverse complement strand
GGAAGAGTTGGTTGCGATCGGCGATCTGGCCTTTACCGCGCGCTACCCGATCGGGGTCGAACTCGTCGGCTCGGGGCCGGCCGCGTCTTGCCGCAGCTTGGTGCGCGACGATGAGCCGGTAACGGCTACTTTTTGGGACGACGACGCCGGAACCCTCAGCGTCGAACTCGCCAGTGTCGGCGGGTTTCCCGGTCTCAACGGACTTGCCTCATGCGACTTGCAAGCCACGGCGCAGCCCGATCCGGCGTCGTTTTCGCTGACGCTGACGCGGGCTCTCGCCCCAGGCGGCCAACCGCTCGACCCGCCGCCGCTTGTTTCGATACTCGACGTCTATTGTCCGACGACGACGACGACGCTGCCGCCGGTGTTGTGCGGCGATGCGAACGGCGATGGTCTGCTCCGGCCGACCGATGCGTTGCTGGTTCTGCAGGCGGCGGTTTCCGGCGGTCCTTGCCCGCTAGTCGTATGCGATGTCGACGGAGACGGCGCGGTTCGCGCGAGCGACGCGCTTCGTATCTTACGGGTCGCCGTCGGCGGCAGCGATCCCTTGCTATGCCCGGCTTGACGGCTCCCACCCACCTTCGATCATAAAGAATGCCTTGCAGCACGGCATGTCCTTCCAGGCTCGGGGGCGACGGCCCGTGGCATGAAATCGCCGCTCGCACCGTTGCCAACGTGACGGCAGATGAGTGCGTCGACCGGGGAAAAACGCAGTCCTCCTGCGGCCTATCAAACGGATCCTCGCAGCAAACTACAAGTTTTGGCCTATTTGCCGTTCTTCAACGCGTTCGCCGAATGGCGCGGGGCTTGCACTGGAAAGGCACGAGGTAGGTTCCATGCTCCGCACCATCATCAGGGTCACCATCGTCACCGTCGGCTGGTATCTGGTCCTGCCGGTCTTGGCTCATTCTGCCGATTGCAGCGTGACCTTCGGATTCACCGAACCGACCAGCATCAGCGGCGTCATCGTCGAAGTGGATTACCGCGCCTTGCCGGGAGATCTCCCGGGCAGCGCCGACGCGGTCGCCTGCCACGGCAACATTGCCGGCGCTCTGACGACGTTCAACGACATCGAAGCCAGAGGGGTACTCAAGGCCGGCATCGTGCGGCTCGCGCCGTTCGGCGGGGCCTCGCTGTTTTCGTGCACGGTAAGCGGCGCGACCCCGGTTGCCGGCGATTTTGTGGTTACCGCGATCGACGCAACCGATGCCTCACTCAACTCGGTTCTGCCGCGACCTGCGGTCGGTGTGACCTCGATCGACTGTGGTAGTTCGCGCACCACCCCAACCACGACTTCGACAACGACGACGACGTTGGCGGTGCCAGCCGATGGCTGCGTGCTGCGCCTTTCCGCGCGAAGCGCGACGCCGGTCAGCGGTCTCGTCTTCGAGCTGCACTACGACGGATCGGTCGCCGAGGTGGTTGGTGCGGCGGAGTCGGCAGCCTGCAAGACCTTGGTGGCCGACGCTCTCGGCGCCTACAACGACATCGAGGCCGAGTCGACCCTGGTCGGAGCGCTGGTCCACGTCGCCGGCTTTGCCGGATCCAAGGAGATCGTCGAGTGCGAATTGGCCGCGCCGGTGGAACCGATGGCCTCGGAGTTTAGCGTCGACGTGTTGGATGCCGTCGATCCGGCAGGATCCGACATCGTTCCGCTGCCGGCGGTCGCCGTCTCGCGCGTCGTCTGCAATGGCGCTGCGAGCTCACCCGCTGGCGGCCCGCGCAACGGTGACAGCGATCCGGCACCGATCGATCCCAACAGTGGATCCTGTCGCGGCGACTACGACGTCGTCTTTGCCAGCAGCGAGGCGGGAGCGCTCTCGTCCCTGCAGTTGAACGTCGAGTACACCGGGGCGCCGGGAGGCTTCGTCGGTCAGGCCGCGGCCGTTTCTTGCACCCAACTGATTGGAGCGGGGGCATTCGCCAGCTTCAACGACGACGAAGCATTGTTGACCCTGCGCGCCGGCTTCATCTCTCTGGCCGGGTTTGCGACGCCCGCCGACTTGATGCGTTGCCGGCTCCCCGCCCGCGGCTGAGGACCCCGGGCCCGCCGCTGTGCGGGCACGCGCGGCGAGCGCACGACACGCGCTCTCCAGGATCGCA
>CAZJCO010000406.1:0-2103 GCA_964544375.1 uncultured Myxococcales bacterium | reverse complement strand
CGGAAAGCGCCCGCAGCGTGGCGCGAGCGGGGGGAGCGCGCGCACCGCGATCACCCTGGGGGAGCCGTTTCTCGAGCGGACCGCCGACACAGTCGAGCAGGTTGTTCAGGTCGCAGGTGTAGCCCGGAATCAGAGCTTCACAGCCGGCGTTGAGGGTGACGAAGTTTAGCCCCGGGGTCGTTGCGCCACAGAGCTGCTCGGTGCTGAGTTGACTACAGACTCTGGTGATCGCGTCGCGCTTGTGCTGCTCGGCGTTGATCGTCTTCGCGTCCATATCGTCGCACAGGTCCTGAGCGTCGGTCATGCAGTCGCCGAACTGTTGGTTCGATCCGGGGTCTTCCGGATCGCAGCAAGGAGGCGGATTTTGTCCGCAAGGGGGACCGTAGACGCCGTTTTCACAGTTGATCTGGCACTCGGCGATCTCGTTCGTGCATCTCAGCGTGTTGCGGACCGTTCGGTTGGCGTAGATCGCGCCGGCGCGGGCGATCTTCTTCTGGCAGCGCAATAGCGGCTTGATATCGCCAGATTCTTGCGCCGGCGCAGCCAGCGGCGCGGCGATCAGAAGCAGGACCGACAAAACGAACGTGTACCGCATGAGTCTTCTCCCGAGCGTCTGTGAGGGCGCGCGCTACGCCCGCCCTCTGTCGTCGGCCTAAGCCTGCCACAGCGTCGAGGGCATCGGCAAGAGTAAATTTTTGCTTTCTATCAGCGGCCGAGGGCGGCCATGAGTTCGCGCCATTCGCGCGGCGAGAGACCGCTTTCTTCGCGCTCGACGCGTTCCCCGTCGAGCATCCGGCGGACCACTGCCAGCGCCTTTTTCGACAGCGACAGCGAGCCTAGGCGGTAGTCGACGAAGGCGGCGCAGGTCGCCGGCACCCAGCGCTCGAGTACCCCCAACAAGACCTCGGCGTAGGCGCGAATCTCCCATTGGGCGTGGGCGTCGGCGCGCAGCCGGAGAAAGTGCATCAAGTTGTGGAGGTCGATCTTCCAATACCACTGGGTATAGAAGTTGAGCGACAGGTTGATGCGCGCCAGCTCGCGCGCGAGCCCGCTGCGAGACGAATCGATGGCCGAACCGTCGGCTCGTTCGTTGAGCATTTCTTCGTAATGCTCATGCGCCCGTTCGGCGTCGTCGCGCAGCAGAGTGAGGACCTGGCGGGCCTCCTCTCCACGAAGAATGTCTCCACGCCCCTGGCGGTTCGAGGTGCTCTGCGAAGCCAGTTGCTCGGCAGCGGGCACGTAGAACTCGCGGTCGAGAATCGAGTAACGCGCCGAGTACTCGTTGACGCTCGCCGTGCGGTGCCGAATCCACTGACGAGCGACGAAAATCGGCAGCTTGACGTGCAGTTTGATTTCGCACATCTCGAACGGAGACGTGTGCCAGTTGCGCATCAGGTAGTTGATCAGTCCGGCATCGTCGCGTGTGTGCTTCGTGCCGCTGCCGTAGGAGACACGGGCGGCCTGCACGATCGCGGCGTCATCGCCCATGTAGTCGATGACGCGGACGAATCCGTGGTCGAGAACGGGGATCGGTTGGTAGAGGATTTCTTCGAGAGCCTCCACCGTCGCGCGCCGGGTCGAATGGCTCTGCCGGCGTAGCGCCTCGATTTCCGCGATCTGCTCGGACGTGAGAGTGGCGGCGGCTTCGGCTGGCCGGTCTTGCCGCTCGTTCACTGTGCTGTTTCCCTGTCTCGCCACGGTCGGGCCCGCCGGCGGATCATCGTCGCACTCTGGGCACCCTGGGCGCCACCGGCCCGCCAGCTATAACGCCATCGGCTGGGCTTGGCGACCTTCCTGTGCAGAGGGCCGTCGCCCGTGCGTTCCCGAGCCCGTTCGGAGTGCCGTTTGCGTTGGAAGGCGATATAAAAACGCGACTTCTTGCGGAGGACGACGGGTCGGCGTGGCGAGGTTGTGCAACTCGAGGCGAACGGGCAGTGGCATAGGTCGCGCGGCGCGAGCGGCGTGCTTGTTGGCTTTTTTGTTGGCCGTTCCGGCGGCGGCGCAGGGGCCGCCGGCCGCCGCGCCGCCGCGTTCCACACTGACGGCCGCGATTATCGGCGAGAACGACCAACGCATCGCCGGAGATGCTCACGCGGCCTCGAT
>CAZJCO010000405.1:0-2110 GCA_964544375.1 uncultured Myxococcales bacterium | reverse complement strand
CGGTCACCCGCTCGCGCTCTGGCGCGAAAAAGCTGCGGTCGGGAAGCATCGAAGCAAAGGCCTCATCGAGCAGTTCGCTTCCCTGTCCGCGCTCGAGCCGCTCGCGCCCGGCGGCCGTTGCCGCGCGGCGTTCAACCTTGCTCGCATCGGCGCCGGCGCGCGCGTGCGACTGGAGAGCAGCGGCCTTCTCGAGCACCCGCCCGATCGCGGGTGGAGCCTCCGCTTTGGCGGCATCGGCTTCGGCGTTACGGCCAGCCTCCTGCGGCTCGGACGGCGCCACGTCCGTCGGCCGGATGGCCGCTGGCGCGACCGAGGGCGCGCTCGGCCGAACTGCCGGAGCGCCGGCCGGCGGCGCAAACAGGAAATAGGCGCCGAGGTAGCCGCCAAAGCCTACGAGCGCAGCTGCCAGGAACAGCACCGAAGTCTTCATCACCGAGCCACCTGCAAGAAGATTTCCCTATCGGCCCTCGGAATTTTGTCAACCCGCGCCGCCGAATCGGCGCTTGCCATCTCTCACTCATGGGTCTTTAGTAGAGAAGTACCCATGCAGCAACAGACTCCCATCGCTCCAGATTCTTGGTCCGAACGCTGGAAACCTGCGGCCTCGATGCATTCCCAGGTATTGCTCGCGGGCCTGCTGTGGAGTGCTGTCGGTTCGGCGCTCGGAGTGATGGGAGTGGCCTGGACCGTTGCCGCCGTCCACGGCGCCAGCCGCGCGGGCCTGCACTTGCTGGCGATCGCGGCCGGATGGCTGAAAGGCCGCCTCGTGTTATCGCGCAGCGCACGACGAACGCTCGCCCGCATCGAAGAGCGCGGCAATGGCCGCTGCCTCGGCGGTTTTCTGTCCTGGTGGAGTTGGCTGTTGGTCGCCTCGATGATCCTGGTCGGGCGTCTACTGCGCTCCAGCGGCTTGCCCGGTTCTGTGCTCGGGCCGATCTACCTCGCCATCGGCGTCGCGCTCGTCACCGGCAGTCTCACTTTCTGGCAGGCCCGCCGCCGACTCACAGCCACATAGCCGACCGTCGATTCGCCTCGGACGATGCCGCCGAGCTATCTTACTCGTCTTTACTCGTCGGCCGGCTTGGGACCGATGGCGATGATGTAGGCCTGGTCTTCGGCCAGCTTGAATCCTCGCCAGTTGGGGTTTTCTCGCGTTTTTTCCTCATAGAAGGCGCGGTAGCCGCGGCCCGAGGCGACGTCGATTCCGGCCGCGCCGAAAGCCGCCAGCGCGGTTTCGACGTATGCCGGCGGCATCTCGTCGGCCATGAAGAAGAAGATCCCGGGCCGCAGCGGGAAAGTCGCCGTGGTACTTGCACGAACCGTCCAGTCCGCTTCTTCGAAGACCGACTGCAAGGCCCGCTGATATGCCGCCGTCTCGCGGTCGCCGGCGGTGCGGACGAACCAGACTTCTTTCGTCGCTGCGCTGGCGCGGCTCAGCTCGTCGAGCATCGCCTGACGCTCACCGTCGCTCAACACGCGCTCGCTGCGTACGGCGGCCGCCGGAGCGCGCTCTTCGAAGCGCTCGAGTTTGCTCTGCAGGCGCACATTTTCCGCACGCAAGAACCGTGTCTGCCAATGCAGACGTCCCGCGTAAACAACCGTCGCAACCAACGCCACGAGCAACACGACGATGGCGACCGACTTCGCCCTGGAACCTTTGGCCTCCACGATTCACCCCTCCGGCAGCATGATGACGCAGGCGCTTGATGCCACGCCCCCTGGCGTGATTCAATGCAAGCTCTCGAACCCTGCCCGAAAGAGCCTCAGGTTGCCAACCGCGGTCGACACAAACGCTTCCTCCCAGACACTCTTGCGACGCATCCTCGAGTCGCTCACGGTGGTCGGCCCAGGCCTGGCGATTGCCGCTACCGGAGTCGGAGCCGGCGACTTGGTCGCGGCCGCGGCCGCCGGCTCCCGTTACGGACTTGCCGTCGCCTGGGCAGCGATCGCCGGCGCAGCGCTGAAGTTCGTACTCAACGAGTGCCTGGCCCGCTGGCAACTGGCGACGGGAACGACTCTGCTCGAAGGCTGGGTGTGCTACTTCGGCGGCTGGGTGGAAGCCCTCTTTCTATGCGCGCGGGGCCTCTGGCGCGTCGCGGGCGGCGGCGCG
>CAZJCO010000404.1:0-2135 GCA_964544375.1 uncultured Myxococcales bacterium | reverse complement strand
CGCGGCTTCTCGCTCAAGGCGATCCGCGCTCTGATCGAGGCCGGCGAAGCGAGCGATTCCGACCGTGCCTTGCTCGCGGCGATCGAAGAGCAGGCACCGGCCCGACGCTACTCGGCGAAAGCCGTCGCCAAGCGCGTCGGCCTGCCCGACGAGGTGCTGCGTGCGGTCGAAAAAGCCGGCTTGGCTGAGGCCGAGGCGGCGGCCGACGGCGCATCGGCCTACACCGAGGCCGACGTTCAGATTGCCGCCGGCGCGATGAAGTTGCTCGAGTACGGCTTTCCCGTGACCAAGCTCATCCGTTTGGCGGTGCGCTACGACCGCGCGGTGCGCAAGACCGTCGACGAGGCCATCGACTTGTTCGATGAGCACGTGCGAAAGGCCGACGCGTCCCCGGAAGGCGAGCGCATGGCCGATGCCTTTCGCGAGTTGCTGCCCGCGACCACCGCGCTCGTCGCGCATCATTTTCAGCGCCGGCTGGTCAACCGCGCCACGCGTCGGCTCAAACGCAGCGGGCGCCGCCGCGATCTTGGCAAGGCCTTGGAGGCCGCTTCGGCGGCGCGGCTCAAACTGAGGTGGTAGTGGCGCTCCCCGCGACCGAGGACAAACGCGAGTTCGTCGAGCGCATGTTCGACGGCATCGCGCCGCGCTACGACCTGATGAACCGGCTGATGACGCTGGGCATCGATCGCGCCTGGCGACGGCGTCTGCTGGCCGGGCTCGGTCTGCCTTCTTCGTCGACGATTCTCGACATCGGTTGCGGCACCGGCGACTTGCTCGAAGAAGCCGCAACTCGTGGGCTGCGCGGTATCGGCGTCGACTTGTCGGCGGGCATGCTCGCCAAGGCGGCCGAACGTGTGCCCGGCGCCCAGCTGCTACGCGCAGATGCTGCCGCGCTGCCGCTGCCCGACGCTTCTTGCGACGGCGCAGTAAGCGCTTTTGCGGTGCGTAATTTCGTATCCGTGGATTCGGTACTCGGCGAACTCGGACGCGTGTTGCGACCGGGCGGGCGGCTTGCGATTCTCGAAGTCGACCGGCCGGCATCGGCGACGCTGCGCCTGGCGTTCGACGCCTACTTTCGCGCGGTGGTCCCGCTGCTGGGCCGGGCACTGTCGCGCGGTTACGCCTACAGGTATCTGTCGGACTCGCGCGCCTATCTGCCGAGCGCGGCCGAACTCGAAAGCATGCTCGGCGAGGCCGGCTTCGCGGCGGTCGACAAGCGTGCGCTTACCGGCGGTGCGGCGCAGCTCGTCTTTGCCACGCGCCGGGCGGCGAACTCGGGAAGCGCGGCTGCCGAAGGAAGCACGCGGTGATCGCTTCCGAACAACTCGGGGCCGTCGATGCGGGTGCCGGCGGTTGTCGTCACCGCTGGTCGAGTCGTCGCGTCGACGGCTTCGACGTCGCAAGTCTGATTGAGCGATACTTGGGCCGGGAGCCCTTGTTCTGTTTCGAGCGCCCCGAGAGCGCTACCACGTTGGTGGCCGTCGGCTCGGCCCACAGCATCCGCACGCAGGGCAGGCAGCGCTTCGTCGACGCGTCGCGCGCGGCGCAGACGGTACTCGCGGCGCTCGCGGGGCAAGCGCCGGATCGCGCCAGTCTGGCAACGCCGCTGCTGGTCGGCGGTTTCGGCTTTTCCTCGGGCCCGTCTTCGCTCGAGGCCTGGCGTGAATTTCCGCCGTGCTGGCTGTACCTGCCACGCGAGCTGTGGATCGCGCGTGGCGGCGAGTACTACCATGTCGTGACGGAGTCTTGCCGCCACGGCGAGCCTGCCTACCCTGCCTATACTGCCGCGTCTTCCGCTAGCGGGCGTTCGGCGGCGGCCGACTCGCGGCTTGCGGCGCGCCCCGACGGTGACCAACAGCGACGCATCTGGAACGAACGCGTGCGGCGCGTGCTGGCGGAAATCGAGGAAGGCCGCCTGCAAAAACTCGTGCTGTCGCGGCGCGTGAGCGGAAGCTTGACCGGTGAGGCCGCGGCGGCTCGGGTCTTCGAGCGCTTCTGCCGGCAGCGGCCGTCGTGTTTTTCCTTCCTCGTTGGCGCCGCGCAATCGTGCTTCGTCGGCTCGACGCCGGAGCTTTTGGTTCGGCGCCGAGCCGATCGCGTCGAAACCCATTCGCTGGCGGGTACCGTGCCGCGAT
>CAZJCO010000403.1:0-2139 GCA_964544375.1 uncultured Myxococcales bacterium | reverse complement strand
CCGACCGGGAGACGCGATGGAGACACCGGGGACGCACGCGGGATGTCGTAGACGTCGAAACCCTGCGAGAATCTGACCTCCGGGCTGACCCAGGCGTTTCGAAAGAGCGCGTAGGTTCGGTAACCCGCTTGCTTCAGGATCTCGGCCGGCATGTGCGCTTCGGACGAGATGGCATCGGGCGATCGAAGCACTCCGGTTCTGATCGGATAGCTCGCCGTCCACATCGAAGACATCGAGCACTTCGTCCAGGACGACTGAGACATGTGCTTGGCGAAGCGTACGCCGTCGGCGGCGAGCGCGTCGATGTTGGGGCTGGTGGGCCGCGCGTAGCCGTAGGAACTCAGGCGATCCGCGCGAAGGGTGTCGATCAGGATGAAGACGATATTCAGGTCGTCACGCTTGGAGAGATTGCGGATGTCGTCGACGTCGCCCAGCGGGCGCGGGTTCGACTGAACCTCGACCTGCGATGCAAAGAAGGCGCTCAGCATCACGGCCAGCGCAACGACGTAGAACCAGCGAGAAGCAGCGATTTTCTTCCACATGATTGGGATCGTAACCTACTTCGACTCGACCCACTGCGCTTGCACGTACTTCATCTACCTAGATCGCGACCAGTGGCTTCGAGAGCAAAACACGACCCTTGGAGTCGGATTCTCCAAGGGTCGTGTCGTCGTCCTGTCGTGCTGTTGTTTCCGAACTGCCTTCGACCGCAGTTCGGAAACGCTGGGTTTCGCGCGTTAGCTGCGGCGCGTCGATCGGTAAACCAGCCCCAGCAACGAGATGCCTGCGCCAAGCAGCAGCATGCTGCCCGGCTCCGGTACGAACTTCAGCTTCATGACGCCGATCCCGCCCGTCGCGTAATCGGAGCCAGTTGACGGATTGGTCCAGTGCGTGAGCATCGGGCTCACCATCTGGATGTTACCGATGCCACCAGCGGTGCGTGCGTCGTAGCCCGTTCGCTTCATGTGTGTGACGAAGGGGCCCTGAGGTGCGTCGACCTGCGCGACACCCGTGGTCCACGGAAAGGCCATCGCCCTGACGTATTCGGTGAAGGTGCCCGTGAGCACCGTGTGCATGCCCGTTCCCGTCGCCGTAAGGGTGTACGCCATGGTGCTGTTGTTACCAGTACCCTTACCGCCGACGGCCTGGAATAGCCAAGGTGACGATGGGATGATCGAGAGCCCGCCGTTGATGAAGTAGCCCGCACGCGACGTCTGATGACCCAGAAGTGCCATCGTTCCGCCAAACTGATTGGCGCTGGTCGGGGTCACCTTGGCGGCCACGCTGGTGGCGCCATCGTGGTAGGTGAAGCTACCCGGCCCGCCGCCGCCGAAGAAGTTTCCGGCCTGATTCTTCAGGTCGGCGTACGAGTAGCTGTAGATGTACGGCGGGTAGTACGAGAACGAGCCGCCGGGATTGCCATTGAGCGGTATCTTTACGTGATTCGGGTTGGAATTGTAGACCGTCATGGTGCCCTGAGCGCCCGAGGTGGTTCGCGTATAAGTCGTAAATGGGCCCGAATTCCACACCGTCGGGAGCGTCCCCAGCTTTCGCGCGAGCTGGCCCTGCGCCAACCCGAACTTCGCGGGCGCCGCGCTGCTGGTCGTGACGTTGACGACGTCGCCACCAAATAGCGGCGAGCCCGCCTGCGCGCTCGGATAGGTGCCGCCACAGGAGGTCGTGCCGGTTCCGTGAGCCGAGTTGCAGTGCTGCCCGAACGGAAGCCCGAGATACACGTTGGTGTTAGAGGGGTAGGTCGATCCAGTCGTGGTGTCGTTACCGAACGCCTTGATCGTCAGCGTCCCCAGGTTGTACATCGAAACGACACCGGCCTGGCTGCTCGAGGCGACGACCAGTGCCAGGATGCCAAACATGCTGATTAAGATTTTCGCTTTGCTCCGAGATGACATGCGATTCTCCGATTTGCATTTTGCTCTGCGCTGCGCCGCGCACTCTGCGCGGGGTTGTAGCACCACAGGGTCGGAACTTTACCCACACTCTTTTCCACCCGCATTATCCACATTCTACCGCTCGTTCTACCGTTCGTTCTACCGTTCGTTACTCAACCGTTACCCCACCCACATTATTCAGGTATTCGGGTTCAGGAGTCTCTCTGCTCAGCCTGAGCAGGCTGAGCAG
>CAZJCO010000402.1:0-2154 GCA_964544375.1 uncultured Myxococcales bacterium | reverse complement strand
GCGGAGCGGATACGGGCGACCTCGAAGGCGGGGTCGTGGAGCGGTGCGAACGACGCGTACAGCACGCGTCGGTGGTCGAGTTCGGTGGCGAGGCGTTCGATGAAGTCCTGGCGGTACTCGCCATTCGTCATCACGTGAAGGTTCAGATTCGAGGTCAGCGCGAGCCACGCGTCGATCATCGAGAGCCCCGATACGTTGATCTGCACGCCGGTGGTCATCACGATGGGCACGTCGCCGACCAGGCGGCGGCCCCTTGTCTGTTGCCTCGCCGGCGAATTGCTGCGGGTCAGCGTTCGATCAGGATTCGTACGGCGCCGGGGCTGGTTTCTACGTCGATGACACTGTAGCCGGCCGCTTCGGCCGCTACCGGAATATCGCGCGCGGCATGCGGATCGTCGGTGACGATTTCCAGCAGGCTGCGCGGCGCCATGGTCTCCAGGCGCGCCCTGGCACGTGCCCAGTTGACCGGGCAAGGGATGCCCAGCAGGTCGAGACGCTGCGGTTGGGTCGTGGATTCGTCCATGCCTTGCCCCGGTGGATTATCGTGGTTTCCAGGCTCAGCGCAACGGCAGGCGAAAGCATACTTTCTCGCCGCCGAGGGATTTAGGCTGTTGCCAATGACGGCAGGATCACGCCAAAATAGGCGCCACACGCGTTCAGATTCCGCAACCCGCCTGCCGTTCGAGCGCGCCACAGGAGGATCCCGTGATCGCACGACGTTTCGCTTTTGCCCCCTGCCTGATCGCCTCGTTTGCCGTGTTGGGGCTTGCCGCAGCATCTTCGGCGTTTACGCCGAACGAGCAGCGCTGCCGGGACACCATGGCGCAGCAGGGAACACGGCTGGCGAAGACCGTGGCCAAACGGCTAACGGCCTGCCACAAGAAGCGCGACGCGGGCAAGCTTTCCGAGTCGACCAACTGCAACGACATCGCCAGTTCCGGCGCGGCCGCGAAGATTTCCCGAATCGAGCAGAAGATGTCGTCGCAGGTCGTGGCACGCTGCGCCGGCGCGGTTGCGGCAGATCTCGGTTATACGGGTTGTCCGTCTCCCTGCAATACGATCGTCCCAGCGATCACGTCGTTCGCCGATGCTGCCGCCTGCTTGGCTTGCGTCGTCGAACGATCGGGCCAGGACATGACCGCAACCGAGTTGGCCCTGCCGGCGGTGCCGCTGGTAAAGAACGACCGTAAATGCCGTAGCGCGATCGGCAGCAACGGGCGCAAGCATTTTACGACGATTTTGAAAGAACGCCGCCGCTGCCAGAAGGACGCCGATGCGGCCGGCGCGACCGATACCAATAGCTGCGCCGGCGCCGACCCGCGTACCAAAATTGCGAAGGTGCGGAACAAAGTGGAGGCCGCGCTGGACAAGTCCTGTGGCGACGCGAATTTGCTCGCGGTTGCGTCTTGCTCCGACTTTAACCTCACCTTTCTCAAAGCCTGCGTGTTCGATGACACCGGCACGCGCGGCGAAAATATCTTCGAGGCCTTCTACGGTCTCGCCGCCGGAAGCTCGACGACGACCACCACCTTGAGCAACACGACGACCACTAGCGTGTCGGCAACCACAACGACGATGGCGACGACCACTACCACGCTGCCGACGTCGCAAGATCCGCAGTGTCCAAACAAGTCCGAAGTCTTCCTGTTTGCGGGCGCCGGCCGAACCTGCACGACGAACGCCGACTGTCCGGTCGGCAGCTGTGACAGCGGGATCGGTCGTTGCGTTACCGCGACCGACCTTGATACCGGCTGGACCGGCATCTCGCACGATGCCGATATCAACGACGAAGCGCCCGTCGTCGTCAACCTGCTTTGTCCCGGGCCGGCCAGTCCGACCTGCGGCGACTGCCAAATCGCCGGCATCAACCCCGAGGGCAACAACTGCCGGTGCGAATCCGGTCAAGTCTGCGCGACGAATGCCGACTGTCCGGTCGGAACCTGCTTCGTTGGTCCGAACGCGTCGTTCTGCGTCGGCGGCAATCGCGTGATTTGCGATCAGCCCTTCCAGACCGACAGCGTCAACTGCGGAGGTGCCACCTGCAACTGTTATCTCGGTGCTCCGCTGCCTCTATCGGCCGGAAATACGCCTGCCTGCGTGGTCAACCGGCTGGGCGCGGACCTCAGCGGGACGGTGAACGTGGATACCGGCAAC
>CAZJCO010000401.1:0-2160 GCA_964544375.1 uncultured Myxococcales bacterium | reverse complement strand
CCGGGTGGTGGGCACGCGCCCGCAGGTTCGCGTTCTTCGAGTGCCGCCTCGACGACCATCGCCGGCGGGCCCAGCAGCTCGACGAGATCTTCGGACCCGGCCGCCTCGACCAAATCCGAATCGTCGACCGCCGCACGCAAGATGATCGTAAAGCCGGAATCGCGGTCGCCGTAGAAATAGGAGATCCGGTCGAAGGTCATCGCCGCGTCCATTCGCGCGTCCACACGAATCGCATTATTCAAGACGGGATGAGGATGGGGCGCCAGAGTCACGACGATTCCGTCCTCCTCGACAATCGTGCCGCTGCAACTTCTGATCTGCTCGCGCAGCGCCTCGGCATAGTTCAGATCACCGAGCACCAGAAGTTCTTCTCGAGTCATCGTCGTGCCAGCCTCCTCGCCCCTCACGGGCATCTTGGTTATACCACCCCGAGCCCGGTTGACGCCACGCGGCACCGGCAAAAGCTCCTCGGCAGTGCAAAGTCGTGACGAAAGATAGCCTACGAAGCGTCGTTTTGCTCTCGATTACCTGGTTTTTCTTGATCGGAGCACTCGGGCTCTTTTTTCCCTTTTATACCCTTTACCTAAGCGCCAACGTCGGGCTGAGCGGCGCTCAGGTCGGCACCGTCATGGCGGTCGTCCCGCTCGTGGGGATCTTCGCCCAACCGCTCTGGGGACAGCTCGCCGACCGCACGGGTTCCCGAAAGCGTGTCTTCACGCTGGTCGCCAGCGGTGCAGCGTTCGGATATGCCGCGCTCTACTGGCTTGACGGCTTCCGCGCGATCCTACTCGGTACGGCCGCTCTGGCCTTCTTCTCTTCCGCCGCCATTCCAAGCTGCGTCGCGCTCAGCATGGCCTTGCTGCGCAACCTCGGGCCGCACGCCTTCGGCCTCGTGCGGGCCTGGGGAACCGTCGGATTCCTGTTGATGGTGGTCGGCTTTCCCCTCTTGCTCGCTTCCGTGGGCGCCCAGCTCCCGGCCGGACCCGGAACCGTCGCGTCGGTCGCTTCAGGCGCACGCACCGGCCTCGGCCTGATCCTACCACTGACCGGTGTGCTTACCCTGACCGCCGGTCTCATCGCGGCCGCGTTGCGCCGTGACGAAGCAGTAACGACCAAAGCCGCTCGCGGCGACTGGCTCCTGCTCGTTCGCGACGGCGCCTTCGTCCGCCTGCTGCTGTTCATTCTCGCCAGTTACTTTTGCATGCAGGGCCCCATTGCCTTGTTTCCAATCTACGTACGCTCGCTCGGCGGCTCGGTCGAAATGGTCAGCCGAATGTGGATCTTCATGCTCTTGCTAGAAATTCCGCTGGTCGCGCTTTCGGGAACCGGATTCCGCCGCCTCGGCCCGCGCGGTTTGCTCGCGCTCGGCGTCGGTTCGGGCGCCGTCCGCTGGCTCGTCTCCGGGCTCGCCGGCGACCTGCGGATCGTCTACGCCATTCAGGTGCTTCACGGCGTCACCGTCATGGGTCTGATCGTCGGAGCTCCGCTCTACGTCGAGGCGGTCGTACCCGCGCGTCTGCGCGCCACCGGCCAGGCGATGCTGTCGATGGTCGGCATAAGCGTCGGCGGTATCCTCTCGAGCCTCTGCTCGGGCTGGCTGATCGACCACGTCGGTGCCGCCGCCCCCTCGGTCTTCGGCGGCACTGGCGCGCTGCTACTCACCCTGGCGATGCCCTGGCTGGTGCCCGCGCCCCGCCGCGTGGTCCACCCCGACGAAGTCGCGCCGGCAATCGATGCCGCTGGGGTCTGAGACGGCAATCTGCCGCACGACGCCATCGAGCAATTCGCTGATCCCCCACGTGGGGGACTAAAGACCGGGCTCCGATCAAGGCGGCAGGCACGTCGCGCTCGCGGTTACAGCGTACGCGATCTGCCCGGAACAAGGCTTCTCCGGCACGATTCGCCCACTCGAAAGCGTGAAAGCGTCAAAAATTAAAATGAGATCTATCTCATACTTGACATATCTCTCACTTCTGGCGTACTGTGCACCCCGCGTAAATGAGACTTCGCTCATTTACTCTGCGCGGGAGGACGCTATGAATCGCATTCGTTCACTATCGACCATCCTGATCACCGTTTTCGTCTTCTCCTTGGCTGCCCCTGCCCAGGCCCAGTTCGATAAAGCCGAGCAGAAGTGCCGCGGCGGCATCGCCAAGGCTT
>CAZJCO010000400.1:253-2171 GCA_964544375.1 uncultured Myxococcales bacterium | reverse complement strand
TCAACACCTCCCCGCCACGCTAGCCGCGGAGGCGGCGGGCGCCGACGGCGAGCAGGCCGCGCGCGTGGCTTGGCAGGCCGGCCTGGTGGCTTGTCTCGGCAGCGGCCTGATCGAGACGGTGGGCGCGTTCGGCGCCGACTGGATTCGCCGGCATACGCCGCGCGCCGCCCTGCTCTCGGCGCTGGCCGGGGTTGCGGTCTCTTTCATTGCGCTCGGCTTTCTGTTCAAAACCTTTGCTTCTCCGCTGGTCGGACTCGTGACCTTTGCCGTCGTCTTGGTCTGTTACTTCGGCCAGGTGCGCTTCCGCGGCGGGTTTCCCGGCGGCCTGGTGGCGGTCTGTCTGGGGACGCTGCTCGCCTGGATCACCGGTTTGGTCGTCGACGATCCGGCTGCCTGGCAGGCGGCGCGCGCAAACGTCGGGCTGCGCCTGCCGCTGCCCGTACTCGGCGACCTCGTCGGTGCGCTTTCGGGGCCGCAGGCGCTGGCCTACTTGTCGGTGATCGTGCCGATGGGAATCGTCAACGTCGTCGGCTCGCTGCAGAACATCGAGAGTGCCGAAGCCGCAGGCGACGCGTACCCTACGCGACCATCGCTGTTGGTGAACGGTATCGGTACGTTGGCGGCCGCGCTCTTCGGCAGCTGCTTCCCGACGACGATCTACATCGGCCATCCCGGCTGGAAGCGCCTCGGTGCGCGCGTTGGTTACTCCGTGCTGAACGGAATCTTCGTTACGGCGATTTGTCTGACCGGTACGGTCGCCTGGTTGGCGCTGGCCGTACCGATCGAAGCCGGCATGGCGATCGTTTTGTGGATCGGCATCGTCATCGTCGCGCAGGCTTTCGAGGCCACGCCGCGGCGTCACGCGCCGGCTGTCGCGGTCGGCGTACTGCCCGGAATCGCCGCCTGGGGAGCGTATATGCTCAAACAGGGGCTACGTGCAGGTGGCGTCGGCTTGCCCGGGGGCGCGAGTTTCGGCGCCGGGCTCGAGACGGCAATCGATCGCCTCGACATCGCTGCGCGCGGATTGTTCTCACTCGAGCAGGGTTTTCTGTTCTCGGCGATGATTCTGGCCGCGCTCACCGTCGAGATCATCGAGCGCCGCTTCGCGCGGGCGGCGCGATGGTGCCTGGTTGGGGCGGCTCTTTCCTGGGTCGGTCTGATCCATAGCTACGGCTGGACGGCGGGCGACACGGTAGTCCGTCTAGGCTTTGGCGCCGGCCAGCGCTGGGCTTTCGCTTATCTTGCGGTTGCGGTGTTCCTGTTCTTGGTGCCTCGGCTAACCCGCGAAGATTCCTGAGCGCAGCTCTACGCGGCGATCTTCTCGAGATCGGCGTTGCCTGTGACCGCTTCGGCCGGGCATGATGAAGTGATGAGGCGACCGAGGACCGGCCGGTGACCGCATACGTATTTGCTTACGGTTCGAACCTCTGTTTCGAGCGTATGCGCGAGCGGGCCCCGTCGGCCAGACCGCTCGCGTGTGCGGCGCTGCCGGGCCACGAGTTGATATTTCACAAACGTGGCCGCGACGGTTCGGCCAAGGCCGACTGCTACTGGACCGGCCGGCAGGGCGACGTTGTCCACGGCGTCGTTTACCGCATGAGTCGCAGCGACAAGCGCCGGCTCGACTCGGTCGAAGGTCGCGGCGTGCATTATCTCGAACGGCGTCGCGAACTCGTCGCTGCCGGTGGCGGCACGATCGAAGCGCTTCTCTACCACGCGCACCCGCGGATGATCGCAAGCGGACTGCTACCCTACCGGTGGTACCGCGAACTCGTCATCCTGGGCGCGAGCGCTCACGGCCTGCCAGCTGCGTATCTGCGTCGCCTGGGCTGCCAGGCGGCGATGGCGGATCCGGACCCCGCGCGTCGCCGCCTCGCACTGGAGGCTGGCGTCGCGCGTCGCTCAGTCGCGAAAATCG
>CAZJCO010000400.1:0-243 GCA_964544375.1 uncultured Myxococcales bacterium | reverse complement strand
GGTCGCCGCCTGCGGCTAGCGGCGACGAGACTGTCGTCCCAGTCCCGTTGCGTACAGGTTTGTCCCGCCTGGCGGCTGTTCATGCCGGCCAAAATGGCGTTTGACGGCGATTTTGGCCTGTCTTTTGCCTGGCACGGTGCGTGCTCTTCCCTCTCCTTCGGGGAGGTGCGGAGGACGCACCATGCAGATGCTGCAGCAAACGATCCTTGCGGCGGCGGTCGTCTCGTTGTTGGCGCCGAGCGC
>CAZJCO010000399.1:0-2173 GCA_964544375.1 uncultured Myxococcales bacterium | reverse complement strand
CGATGGCGTCGGCGGCCCTTGTAGGGCTGCTGCGCATGCAGGAACGGCTCGACCCGGCGCAAGGGTTGATCGCCGAATCGCTCACCTATTCGACGCTTCAGTCCGGTCCGGAGTTCGCCGAGTGGCTCGCCGAGCAGCCGCGACGCGAACTGCCGCGGGCAAGTGGGCCGTTGGTGTTGGCCGAGCGCGAAGGGTCGACGATGCGCGTTACGCTCAACCGTTCCGAGCGGCGCAACGCGTTTTGCGCGCGGATGCGCGACGAGCTGGCCGAAGTGCTGGCCGTCGTCGTCGCCGACGACTCGGTCGAGCGGATCGTTTTGGATGGCAAGGGGCCGACGTTTTGCAGTGGCGGCGATCTGGCCGAGTTCGGTACTCTGCCCGATCCGGCGACCGCGCACGCCATCCGCGCAACGCGCAACGTCGCGCGCATGCTTGCGGCCTGTTCGGATCGTTTGGTCGCGCAGATTCACGGCGCCTGCGTCGGCGCCGGCGTCGAGCTTGCGGCCTTTGCCGGCCAAGTAAGCGCAGACCCGGCGACCACGTTTCAGCTTCCCGAAGTCTCGATGGGACTAGTTCCGGGAGCCGGCGGCACCGTCAGCCTCGCCCGCCGCATCGGCCGCCAGCGCACCGCCTACCTCGCACTGTCCGGCGCCCCGATCGACGTCCCCACCGCCACCGCCTGGGGGTTGGTTGACAGGGATAAGCACCTTTTCTAAGCCCCTGTTTTCTTTGAGTTTTGCCCGCCCAAATCCGGGAATTCCCCCGTTTGCCAGGGCAAAACTCAAAGAAAACAGGGGCTTAGAAAAGGTGCTTATCCCTGTCTAGCCGCCGAGGCGTTCGAGTTCGTCGTCGATGACGGCCTTCAGCTGATCGAAGGGAAGCGCGCCGGACAGGAAACGGCCGTTGATGAAGAAGGCGGGAGTTCCGCTCACGCCGGCCTCTGAACCTTCGCTCATGTCCTCGTCGATCGCTGCATCGAACTTGCCCGATGCCAAGCACTCGTCGAACTTTGCGCGATCGAGTTCGAGGGTGTCGGCCAAGCTGCGAAGACCATCGGTCGTGAGATCCTTCGCCGCAAAAACTTTGTCGTGGTACTCCCAGTACTTCCCCTGTTCCTCGGCACAGCGCGTGGCCTGCGAGGCTCCGCGCGCGTTGGCGTGAAAGGGCAGCGGATAATCGCGGTAAACGTAGCGAATCTTTTCGCCGTAAGTCTCTAGTACTTTATCGACCGTGGCCTGCGCTATCTTGCAGTAGGGGCACTCGTAATCGGCAAACTCTATCATCGTGATCGGCGCGCTTTCATCGCCGCCGCGCGACGGGCGCCCGCCCGTGCTGACTTCGACCAGCGGCGGCATAAGCATCAGCTTGGTGCCGTACTTCTTCTTGAGCTCGCCAACGAAGAGCTGATACATCGTGCTGGCCGTGCGCTTTTGAAGATACTGAACGATTTGCGGCCGCACATCTTCGAGCGTCTTGTCTTTGAGCTGCGCCTTGTTCGTGTCGAACACCCTTTGGATTTCGTCTTCCGAGGGTTCGGCCACCTTCGAGAAGATTTCCTCATTTTGAACGTCGACAACAGTTTTTCCCCGAGCTTCGGCTTCCATCGCCATCAGCTTTTCGGCGATGAGTTCCTCGAGGCCTTGGCGAAGTGTCTGGTATCTGTTGTTTTCGATCTCGATCAGTTTGGGCTTGAGCCGCGCTTCGAGTTCGGATCGGCTGATTTCCTGATCGCCGACTTTCGCGACGGGCTCGGCCCAGGTCACGGCTGCGGTGCCGAGAGCGGCGAGAACAACGGTGGCGACGGTCGCGGCGAGGCCCGACTTCATTCGAAACGAGGGATCATGTGCTGGCATGTAGCTGCTCCAATGGGCTGTGGATTACGCGGCAGGAGCCCGGAGGGGGGTTCCGCGCTCGATTTGCGCATCTACGCTAGTGACGCGGATGGGCCGTGGAGTCAATCGCGAGTAACCACGCGCACTTAGAAAAGGTGCTTATCCCTGTATGACGCGGCGGACCAGCCGGCTCGAAAGCTCGCGGCGAGCCTCTCGCCACGGACGGTCGAGCAGGCAAAGCTCGGCGGGGTTACCCACCGCCACCCGGCGCCGCGGGGCGCCCGGCGCATCTGCCGCGCCGGGGAAACAATCGCGCGGCTGCCCGAGGGCGCGGATGCCCC
>CAZJCO010000398.1:0-2175 GCA_964544375.1 uncultured Myxococcales bacterium | reverse complement strand
GGCAAGGTGCGTCTCAGCGAAGCACACTCCGGTTTCTTTAGCAAAGATAGCCCAATGGATTATCGTCAACATCCGAGGGCGATGGAAATTGGGAACCGATTGTATGCAATAGCCGGCAATCGTATTGAACTCATGATATACGCAAACGACCAAGTAGAGCAACGCCTTGGCTCAACAGCAGCCCAGGAACTTTCGGGGGTGTGGCATAAAATTGGTAATTGCTCACCTTGGCAGGTCTACGCGGCGATGACGACGGGATGTCGCTCCAGGGTGTTGCGGATGGCTTGAAACGGCGTCAGGCCTTGATGTCGGCCGGTGTCGATGACGGAGCGGACGGCGGCGAACAATTCGGCGCCCCAGGCGGAGCGGAAGCCGTTGGTCACCTTGCGGAAGACGACGCTGGGACGCAGCGCGCGCTCGGAGGCGTTGTTGGTGTAGGGCACCTCGCGCGCGGTGACGAAGACGAAGAGGTTGTCGCGGATGCGGGCGAAGCGCCGGCGCAGGCGGATGCCGTGGCGGTTGGTCGGGCACAGCCTCATGGCCGCGTCGATGCGCCGGTCGAGGTCGGCCCGATAGTGCCGCAAGGTGCTGTCTCGGAGCCGGTCGCGGCGCTGGTCCCCGGGTTTAACCCGGGGATGGCGACGGCGCGCACCACGATCCGCTTCATGATGGGGGCGAAGACGTCGTCGCCGGCGTCGATGGCATATTGGAGGTCGCGAAGCTGATGAGCGAGACAGACCTGCCAGCACTCGCCGTGTCCTTGCTGGGCGCCGAGCAGGTCGGAGACCCAGATCGCTGGTCGTCGTTCTCCAAAGATCGCCTGCGGGACCGTCTTGCCGCGGCTCGGCTGGATCACATGAAGGACCGCCTCAGTTCCCAGGAACACCCACTCCCACCAGTTCCGCCCCTCGACCCTGGCCGAGGTCTCGTCGGAGCACACGATGGCGCTGTCGACGACGCGCCCGGCGATGGTGGCCGCCTGGCCGTCGAAGCGCGGCTTGACCCGCTTGAACAGGTTGGCGAGCGCGCCTTCGCTGATGGTCACGCCGAACACCTCGCCCAGCAGGGCCGAAAGCCGCTCGAAGCCGATCGCATGGCAGAAGCGCAGATACACCGCCAAGCCCTCGATCGACGGGCCGAAGGGCGAGCCCGGCTCCAATCCGGCCGGCGTCGGCGCCGTGAACGCTCGCCCGCAGCGCCGGCACGTGCCGCCGTGGAGGCGGACCCGGGTCACCACCGGCTTGATCGCCGGCAACTCGATGCGGTCGTAGACCGCCTGCAGCGTCTGGTCGGCATCCGCCAACCCGGCCGCGCAGTGCGGACAGGTCTCGGCCCTGGCCTCGACGATGCGGTCGGGATCGGGGTGGAGCTGCCGCGCCGTGCCCGAACGCCTGCGCCGCCCTTTGCGGCCGCGCCGCTTGTTCGCCTTGTCGCCGCGCGACGGCGGCACGGACGAGTTGTCCGGGGTCTTGGGCGGCTCCTCGAGCTTCGCGCGCAGTGCCGCGTTCTCCGACCGAAGCGCCGCCACCTCTTCGGTCAACTCCTCGATCCGAGCCACCAGCGCGGCGATCAGCGCATCCTTCTCGGCGGACGACAACGACGACGGATCGGCCGGCGGAGTCATGCATAGGTTGACTCACGAATCGCAAGCGCCGTCAAGCGCAATCTACATCTTGTGGCCAGCTACCCCACTCACTCTATCTCTGGGCCAACCAGCCGGGGGTGAGCAATTACAAAGAAAATTAGCGCATATCTTGGTTCACCAAATAAACTAAAAAGATGTTTTACATTTATTTTTAGAATGTTCTCTGAAAATACTAACTCATGTTGAATTGGGATATGCTTAGTTGCAGTTTCTTTGCGAGCTTGCCGATATGCATATTCAAGTGAAATCGCAGTAAATAAGCCCATCCCAATAAGAAACCATCCCCAGACCGGCAGTAATCCGCTTGTCATCTCCAACACCTGATAAATCGTCGGGAATTTTGGATCCTCAGTTGGAGGAAGAAATTGTGAACCAACAGTGTCGTAAAATCCAACAACTGCATATATTATGAGAATTGTTTTCGGCCACCGACGATTAAGGGCGCGTTTGAGAAATTCCCATCGATTCTTGGATTCAGGCATGCCACCCATCTTGACTCCAACCCGTCACGGAGTTGAGCGAAGGAGTCA
>CAZJCO010000397.1:0-2177 GCA_964544375.1 uncultured Myxococcales bacterium | reverse complement strand
CATCGAGTTGGTGATCGCCTTGCCGGCACGGTCAGAAACCGGCGGCATGTGGCCGGTTGCGTTCTCCGGAGAAACCCCCCGCGACCTCACCGTCGGCGATGCGCTGGCCGTTACCCGCCTGACCGAGGTGCGACGGGTGGCTCCCATCATGGTCGGATCGGCGCCGGTCTCGAGCGGCGGACTGAGCCGCGATCAGGCGGTGATCGGTTCGACCGCCGACTTGCTCGCGATCCGCCATTGGCGGCTGTCTCAGGGACGATTCTTGCCGCCCGGCGATGCCGAACGCGGAGCCGGCGTCTGCGTCATCGGCGCCAAGGTCCGCAAGGAGCTGTTCGGCGCCGAGCCGGCACTCGGCCGTTGGCTTCGCATCGCCGACCACCGCTTCCGCGTCGTCGGCGTACTCGCAACCGAAGGACGTTCGATCGGTGTCGACGTGCAGGATCTCGTCATCGTTCCGGTGGCATCGGCCCAGGCTCTGTTCAATTCGCCGTCGCTGTTTCGCATTTTGATCGAAGCGCGCACGCGCTCGTCGATTTCCGCGGTCAAGAGCAGCGTGCGACGGACGATTCGAGACCGGCACCAAGGCGTCGAGGACGTGACCATCGTAACGCAAGACGCCGTGCTCGCGACCTTCGATCGGATCTTCCGCGCGCTCACGCTCACCGTCGGCGGAATCGCCGCGATCAGCCTAGCGGTCGCGGGAATCCTCATCATGAACGTGATGCTCGTCGCCGTCGCCCAACGAACCGCCGAGATCGGCCTCCTCAAAGCACTCGGCGCTCCCGGCCGTCAGATCGTCATCCTCTTCCTCACCGAAGCGACGCTGCTCTCGCTTGCCGGCGCCCTTGCCGGCCTGTTGGTGGGCCAGGTGGCCTCGTGGACTTTGATGCACTTCTACCCGAATCTCTCGATCGTTGCCCCGCCATGGGCCGTAGCCGCGGCCGCCGCCGTCGCGCTGCTCATGGGCCTGGCCTTCGGCGCCCTGCCGGCGCGCCGCGCCGCAAGGCTCGATCCGGTACTCGCGCTGGCGCAGGGTTGAACCCGTCGTGCGCTCGGTCGACCTATTACGCCTCAGTGCTACTTCGGTACGTTCGCATCGGCTGCGCAGCACGCTGACCGCGCTCGGCATCGCCATCGGCATCGCCGCCGTGGTGCTGCTCACCTCGATCGGCGAAGGCGTGCGCCGTTTCGTGCTCGCCGAGTTCACACAGTTCGGCACGACGATCGTTGCGATCAATCCCGGCAAAGCAACGACGCACGGTACTCCGCTTGGAATCTTTGGCTCCGCGCGGCCGCTAACACTGGCCGATGCCGGTGCGCTCGAGCGCGCGCCGCACGTCGAAGCGGTCGTGCCGGCACTGTGGGGAAACGCAGAAGTCGAAGCCGAGGGAAGGCGCCGGCGTACCGCAGTTTATGGCGAAGGCCCCGAGATGCCGCGGGCATTTTCTTTCGAAGTGCGCAGCGGACGCTTCCTTCCGCCCGACGATCCCCGGGCGCCGCGTGCGTTTGCGGTACTCGGGTCGAAACTGCGCCGCGAACTGTTCGGCAGTGACCCGGTGCTCGGCAAGCGCCTGCGCATCGGCGGCGAGCGCTATCGCATCATCGGCACGATGGCTCCCAAGGGCCAGGTGCTCGGCATCGACCTCGACGACGCCGTCTACATTCCTGCGGCGCGCGCACTTGCCATGTTCAATCGCGACGGCGTCATGGAAATCGACATCCTTTACGCAAAGACCGCGCCGATCGACGAAGTCCTAGCGGGCATCCGACGGATCCTGGTAGCGCGCCACAAGCAGGAAGACTTCACGATCACCACCCAGCAGCAGATGCTCGACGTACTCGGCAACGTACTCGGCGTGGTTACGTTTGCCGTTGGCGCACTCGGCGGCATTTCGCTGCTCGTTGGCGGCGTCGGTATCCTCACGATCATGACGATCGGCGTTCGCGAACGCACCTCCGAAATCGGCGTCCTCCGCGCCCTCGGCGCACGCCGCCCGCAGATACTATTGCTGTTTCTGGTTGAAGCGATCGTACTCGCGGCCATCCGCGGTCTCGCGTGTCCTCTCGCCCACAAATAGACAACACAGTACACGTGCGTACCTCAACGCACATACAGTTCTCTTTTATTTTTTTTTTTTTTAATGATACGGCGCCCCCCGAGATCTACCCTCTTTCCC
>CAZJCO010000396.1:0-2217 GCA_964544375.1 uncultured Myxococcales bacterium | reverse complement strand
ACCGTCGGTCACAAGGAGCCCAAAGCGGAGCGGTCGGCGCCGGGGGGGGGCCCTCGCGGCTGCTTCCGCAGAGACTGGCAGCGATCAGTGCCGCCCAAGCCGGTCCCAACAAGATCGTGTCCGGCCAGGCCTGCAGGCTGACAAAGGCCAACGTGAGGTAGAGCAGTCCGCTTACGCTCAGACCGGGGGGCAGGAGACTCGGTCTTGGCCGCCGGTCTTCGCCGCCCAGGCGCAGCAACCAAACCAGCGGGACCGATAAACTGAGCAGAAGAAGCTCGCGGTTCCAGAATGCGAGCAAACGCCACAAGCGGCGCAGCGTCCCTGCCGGGGTTCTGATCTGACTCGAAACGTAGTGGAGGTTGAAGCCGATGGCTTGCTCGAAGAACGGTTGCAGACTGGAGGTCGCCAGCAGCCACACGAGAAAGGCCAGACCGACGAGTGCCATGCCGCAGAAGAACATGAGTACGTGGCGGGGCGCACGATCGCTGCGGGCGGCCGGGTAGATTGCACCGGCCGCGAACACCAGCCCGGGTTGCCAGCACAACGCCGAGCAGGCGCCCCAACATCCGGCGGCGATCCAGCTGCGCCGTTCGGCCGCCAGCAGAGAAGCGAGGCCGAACGCGACGGTTGCCACCTTGGGACGAGCGCCTTCGAGTGCGGCCAACGGCCACTGTTGGAACGCCACCAGCAGAACCGCGGCGGTGAGCGCGACGGGCAGTGACTGTCGCCGGCGGCACAGCGAGAAGAGTAGGGCCGGCGCCGCGGCGCCGAGAAGGAGAAAGGGAAGGTGGCTGCCGATGGCCGCGGGAAGTCCCCAGCGGGGCCCGACGGCGGCGCCGAGAGCGCCGACGAAGGCGGCCCCGGGGGTCTTGTGCAAAAAGATGTCTCGATAGGGTATACGGCCGTTGAGCAAGGCGATGCTCATGTAATCCCAGGTCGCGGGGTCGAGCAGCACCGGCCGTGATAACGGGTTGAAACTCCAGAGGAAAGTCAGCGTGCCGGCGAAAATCGCCATCGGTAGGGCCGCGCTGGCCCGTCGCGAGTGCGTCACTGTCGCAGCATGCCGCAGGCTCGGGGAGAGGCCAAGCCAATAGCTGTCCGACGTTGCCGCAGTCGCTTGCCTCGCTAACAATGGCGCGGTGAGCAGTATCATCGGACTTACCGGCGGTATCGGTTCGGGCAAATCGACCGTAGCGGCAATGCTCGGCGAACGCGGGGCCAGGGTCATTGATGCCGACCGCGTGGCCCATGAGGTCTACGCGCCCGGCAGCGAGGGGCATCCGCTGGTCGTCGAGCGTTTCGGCCCCGCGGTTTTGAGCCCGGACGGCTCGGTTGACCGCAACAAACTCGGAGAGAAGGTCTTTGGCGACCAGCAGGCGCTGGCCGACTTGAATGCGATCGTACATCCGCTGGTACGAAAAGAGATGGCGCGTCGTCTCCTCGAAGCCGGGCAGGAGGATCCTGACGCCGTCGTCGTCATCGAAGCGGCGTTGATGGTCGAAACCGGATGGAGTGGCGGGGCGGCCGAGCTTTGGGTGGTGCTGGCCGATCCAGAGGTCGTCGTGCAGCGTTTGCTGCGGCTGCGCGGCATGGAGGAAGAAGACGCTCGCTTGCGGATTGCAGCACAGGCTACCGCCGAAGAGCGCCGCCGGGTAGCGACCAGGATCATCGAAAACAACGGCAGCATCGAGGAACTCGAGGCCGAGGTCGAGAGTGTTTGGCGGCAGTTCCTCGACGATCTTTCCGCGTGAACGTCTGCCGCACGATCGTCGAGATGTGCGAGCGTTTTCGCGATCGCGTCGCATTGATCGACGTTGGCGAATCCGCGGGCGAGTCGGAGCGTCGCTTCCGTTTCGGCGAGTGCGGCCATCTGGTCGAACGGGTCTGCGGCAACTGGGAACGCCGCGGCATCAAACGCGGAGATCGGGTCGCCGTTCTACTCGACAACAGCTTGCCCCTTGTTGCCAGCGAATGGGCTTGCGTGCTGAGCGGTTGTCTTTGGGTCAGTCTGAACGGCCGTGCCTCGCTCGAAGAACTCGAGTACATCCTGGCCGATTGCCGTCCTCGACTGTGGTTGGTGGGCGGGCGTCATGCCGGCCGCGTGCAGGGGGTACGCGTTCCGGCCGGTTGCGAGACGGTGGTCGTCGACGAAGACGACCAGGCATGCGTCGCGCTGTCGGACGGGGCGAAGCGTCTGCGGCCACGTTCGTGGCCGCA
>CAZJCO010000395.1:0-2244 GCA_964544375.1 uncultured Myxococcales bacterium | reverse complement strand
CGCGTCGCGACGCGTCGCGACGCGCGACGAGCGCGCGCGGCTGCTCGCCCCAGCGCTCGCTCGGCTGACCGACCACGGCCGCGTCGGCAACCCCAGGGCAGTCGAGGACGACGCTTTCAATTTCCGCCGGGTAGATGTTCTCGCCGCCGGAGATGATCATGTCCTTCTTGCGGTCGCGGATTGTCACCATTCCCTGCTCGTCGATCGACGCCACGTCTCCGGTGCGCAGCCAGCCGTCGTGGAACGCCGCCTGCGTCTCCTCCGGACGCTGCCAGTAGCCCCGCATCAGATGGCGTCCGATCACTTCAATCTCGCCGGTCTCGCCCGCCGGCAGCACCGTGCCCTGCTCATCGACCACACGCACATCGGTGTGGAAGAAGGCCTTGCCGGTCGACGCGTTGTCGCGGCCGATGTCGTCCGGCCCGACAACACAGGCCGGACCGCAGGTTTCGGTCAGGCCATAGACCTGCAACACGGCAATCCCGGCTTTCGCGTAGGCCGCGACCAAATTTGGCGGGACCGGTGCCGCGCCCGTCATGATCCATCGCAGGCTCGACAAATCGCGACTGTCATCCAGCAACGGCAGCATGACGGAGAGCATTGCCGGCACCGCAAGCATCGCGTTGATTTTCTCGCTCTCGAGCAAGTCCCACGTTCGCACCGGATCGAAAACCGGCATGACGACGTTGGTCGCGCCTCGATGCACGTTCGTCGTCATCGGCGTCAAAGCCGCTACATGAAACATCGGCGTCGTCAGCAGATAGCGGTCGCCGTGGCGGAGGTCGAGCGTTTGTCCGATGGTAATACAGGCCCAGCAAGCCGATTCGTGGGTGTGCACCGCCCCCTTGGGCCGCCCGGTCGTGCCCGAGGTGTACATCAGGTAGAGGGGATCCGCCCCGCCGGCCCCTACTCGTGGCTCTTGGTCGTCAGCACTCGACAGCAGTTCTTCGTAGGAAATCTGCGCGTCGAGCCAGACCTCATCGGTTTCGACCGCGATCCAGCGCCGGGAAGATCCCTCGCGATCAGTGGCGCCGGCGTCCCGCGCAAGCTCGCCGGAGGCCTCATCGAAGAACACCGCCGTGGCACCGCTGTCTCGCAGAATGAAGGCCACCTCCTGCGGTGCGAGTCGCCAGTTGATCGGCACCACGACCGCCCCGATCCGCGCCAGAGCAAAGAACGTCTCGACGAAAGGCACACCGTTGTGCAGCAACAGCGCCACACGGTCGCCGGGTCGCACACCGAGACGCTCGAGAGCGCGCCCCAAGCGCAGCGATCGCCGCGCGAGTTCAGCATAGGTCAGCCGCAGGCCAGACCCAGTATCGACATAGGCCTGCCGCTTGGGACTGAGACGGGCGCGCCTCGAAAGAAAAAGTCCAACGTTGTCGAGCATCGGGGTCTCCATCCAGTCTCCAGGTCGGCGCCCGCTTCACGCCGGCGCACGAACCGGATTTTCCAACGCTCCGATTCCGTCGATTTCGATCCGTACGCGGTCGCCCGCGCGGAGAAACCGCGGCGGAGTCGAGGCCATTCCCACTCCCGCCGGCGTACCCGTCGAGACGATATCGCCGGGTTCGAGAGTAAACGCCTCCGACAACACTTCGACCAACGCGTAGCAGTCGAACAGCAACTGACGGGTGTTGGATTGTTGCCGTAGTTCGCCGCTGACGTAGGTGCGAATTGCAAGGTCGTGAGGGTCACCGATCTCATCGAGCGTGACAATCCAAGGTCCGATCGGGCCGTGGCTGTCGAAAGATTTGCCGAGCGTCATCGTCGGTGCGCGGAACTGCCAGTCGCGCACGCTGACGTCGTTGACGATCAAGAAGCCCGCGATCACCCGGGGGGCTTGCGCACGCGTTACACTACGACAACGACGGCCGACGACGAAGCCGAGTTCGCCCTCGTAGTCGACCTGTTCGGAAACACGAGGAATCAGGATCGGAGAGCCGGGTCCGATCACGCAAGTCGATTGCTTGTTGAAAAAGACCGGAAACGACGGAGGTTCGCGGCCGGTTTCGGCTGCGTGGTCGGCGTAATTCAGCCCGACGCCCAGGAACTTGGGAGGTCTGGCGATCGGCGCTTGCAGGCGCACCTCGCCCAAGGAAACGACGAAACGAGCATCGGCTTGCGCGGCCGCGCTTCGAGCCGCCGCAAGTGCCTGCTCGCCGGCTTCGAGAAATGCGGACCTGTCCGTGGGGCAGCGCCGCCCGCAAGCCGCAAGACTCGCGACCGTATCGTACTGCTCGC